>JBPCQU010000271.1:0-14524 GCA_050997795.1 Solirubrobacteraceae bacterium
ATCCCGATCGCCATCGAGACCACGGTCAGCAGCAGCGTCCCGAGCACGCCGTGCAGGACGCGGGAGTCGAACAGGTAGTGCCCGACGACGCTCCACTGAAAGCGCTTGTCGGTCACCGCCGAGCGGACCAGCGAAGCGGCGATGGCCAGCACGACCACCGAGGCCACCCATCGCCAGGGGCGGCGGACCGGGACGGCCCTCAGCTCGTCGGGCCGTCCCGTTCCGTCCTTGGTTAGCTCGGAGGCGCTCACCTCAGAGCCGTAGTTTGCCTGCTAGCTGACTAGCTGGTGGCGCCGTTGATCGTGGGCTTGGAGATCGCCCCCGCCTGGACGCCCCACTTGGCGAGGATCTTGCCGTAGGTCCCGTTCTTGATCAGCTCCTTGAGCCCGGCCAGCACCGCCGGCGCGAGGCCGCTGTTTCTGGGAACCGCGAGCCCGTACGGAGCGGTCGCGAACGTCTGGCCAACGAGCTTGAACTGGCCGTTGGTCTTCTTGACCTGGTAGGCGGCAACGGGCGAGTCGGCGAAGCCGAGCTGCGCGCGACCGCTGGCCAGCGCCAGGTTGGCGGCGTTCTGGTTGGGGAACACGAGCACAGTCACCGCCGCCTTGTGGGCCTTCTTGCATTTGGCGCTCTGGGTCTGGGCGTCGGTCTGCTCGGTCGTCGTGCTCTCGACCGCGACCGTCTTCCCGCACAGGTCGGCGATGCTGGTGATCTGCGTCCCACCTGAGGCCTTGGTGAAAAACGCCTCGCCGGCGCTGAAGTAATCGACGAAGTCGACGGTCTTCTCGCGCAGCTTCGTGTCGGTGAACGAGGAGGCGCCCAGGTCGTACTTGCCCGCCGCGAGCCCCGGGATGATCGCGTCGAAGGTCACATTCTGGATGCTGGCCTTGAGCCCCATCACCTTGGCGAGCGCGTTGCTCAGATCGGCGTCCATCCCGATCACCGTGTGGCCGTCGGGGGCGATGAACTCGTTCGGCGCGTAGCTCGCGTCGGCGGCCACCGTCAGCGTGCCCTTGGCCCTGATCGGCCCGGGCACCAGCGATCCGACGGTCGAAGTGCCGCCCGAGGTCGTGGCCGCCGAGCTCGGGGGCGCAGACGTGGACGAGGACGAGGACGAACTGCTGCTGCTGCTGCTACTGCTGCCGCATCCGGCGATTGCCACCCCGCAGATCAATGGAATCAGAGCGACCGACCAGCTCCTCCGTGTACGCATTCTCTCCTCCTTCGTTGACACTCCGAGAGGCGCAGCATATGCAACCGCTGGGCTCCTCGGCTGAGCGCTAACCGCACCTCAACAGGCCGGTCTGGCCACGACCGTGGCGTGGAGTCCGTCACCGTATTCCGCGAGGATCTCAAAGCCGCTCGCGGTCAGCATCCCGTGCAGAGCGCTGCGGCTGATGCCCCACCACCAGGCCCCGTAGGAGTGCGCCGGATCGAAGGGCTCCGACACGCCCAGCGCCCGGGCCCCCGGGCGGGCGCTGGCGTGCGCGAGGCGATCGGGGTCGGCGAGCCCGGGAAGGAACACGCACGCCTGCCGCAGACCGGGGACCTCGGGGATCGTCTCGCTGGCCAGGATCAACGTCTCGGCGGTGATCGAACGCAGGCGCTCGAGCGTAAGCAGGGGGTTGGGAGCGTGGTAGATGACACCGCTGCACCAGACCACGTCGTGACGGCCGACATCGGCGATCACCTGCGGGTCGTGCAAGTCTCCCTGCACGAACCGGACCCGCGAGCCGCGACGCGCGTGCTCGTCGACGAAGGCTGGGCTGACGGGCATCAGGTCGAGCCCCGTGACGCTGGTCGCGCCGCTGCGCTCGGCCAGGAACGCGAGCGCACCGTCGACCCCCCACATACAGCCGACGTCCGCGAACGAGCGCCCGGGAGCGTGGCGGCGGACGAGATCCTCTCGAGCGCGACCGGCCGCCAGCGGCCGCAGGCGCCGGCGGGCCCGAGCGGCGGCGATCCACATGCGGGCCGGGAAACTCACGACGCACATTCTGGCGAGTAGCCTTGCCACGATGCAGGTACGGGTCCGTCTGTTCGCCGCGCTGCGCGAGCGCGCGGGCGCCGACGAGGTGTCGCTCGAGCTCCCCGACGGCGCGCTGGTCCGCGACGCGCTGGCCGAGGTTCGGGACGTTTCGGCGGGGCTGCGGGTGGTCGTCGCCGTCAACCACCAGTACGCCGCCGACGACCAGGCGCTGCGCGCCGGAGACGAGATCGCACTGATCCCCCCCGTGTCGGGCGGCTCGGTGAGCGTCGCCCACGTGCGCGTGACCGATCAGCCGCTGCGGATCGACCCGCTGCTGGAGCGCGTCCGCGACCCCCGGGCCGGCGCCGTGGTCACGTTTACCGGTGTGACCCGTGAGGTCACCGAGCTGCACTACGAGGCCTACGTGGCGATGGCGCAGCGCAAGATCGAGGAGATCGTGCTGGCCGCGATCGAGCGCCACGGCCTGTGCGCCGCCGCGGCCGAGCACCGCACCGGGGTCGTGCCGCTGTCCGAGCCCTCGGTCGCGATCGCCGTCTCGGCCCCCCACCGGGCGCAAGCCTTCGCCGGGGGCCGCGAGATCATCGACCAGATCAAGGTACAGGCCCCGATCTGGAAGCGGGAAGAGGGCGCGTGGGCGAACGGCGTGACGCCGGGCTGAGGACGCTGCCGGCGGTCCACGAGCTGGCCGCCGAGCTCGACGCGCCCCACGCGCTCGCGGTGGCTGCCGCACGGCGGGCGATCGAGGAGCAACGGTGTTTGATGATTGCCGAGGCCGACGCGACGGTGAGCCTCTTGCAGAGCGCCCGCGGTCACTTGGCCGCGCTCTCATCACCGTCACTGCGACGCGTGATCAACGCGACCGGCGTGATCGTGCACACGAACCTCGGCCGCGCTCCGCTCGCCCAAAGCGCCCGGGACGCTGTGGCCCGCGCCGCCGAGGGCTACTGCAACCTCGAGCTCGAGCTCGCATCGGGCGCCCGCGGCTCGCGCCATTCGCACGTGGAGGCGCTGCTGGGCGAGCTGACCGGCGCGCCGGCCGCGATCGTGGTCAACAACGGCGCCGGCGCGGTGCTGCTGGCCGCAGCCGCGCTGGCCGGACCCGGGCGGGCGATTGTCGTCTCGCGCGGCCAGCTGATAGAGATCGGCGGCGGCTTTCGGATCCCCGACGTGATCGCCCAGTCAGGCTCGACGATGATCGAGGTCGGGACCACCAACCGCACCCAGGTGCGCGATTACCTGCGGGCGCTTGACGCCCCGGCGGCGCCGGTCGGGGCGGTTCTGCGCGTGCACCAGTCGAACTTCAGGACACTCGGGTTCGTCGAGGAGGTCGGGGTGCAGGCGCTGTGTGGGCTCGGGGTGCCGGTGATCGACGACCTCGGGTCAGGCGTGCTCGCCCGCGATGGGCTGGCGGATCCGATTGCCGCGCTCGGCGACGAGCCGGATCTGAAGCGCTCGATCGCCGCCGGCGCGGCGCTGGTCTGCTGCTCGGGCGACAAGCTGCTCGGCGGCCCGCAGGCCGGTCTGCTGCTCGGCGCGCCCGAGGCGATCGCCGCCGCGCGCGAGCATCCGCTGGCCCGCGCGCTGCGGATCGACAAGCTGTCGCTGGCGGCGCTCGAGGCGACGCTGATGCTGTACCGCGACCCGGTCCAAGCCCGTACCGAGATCCCGGTACTGGCGATGCTCGATCAGGCCGAGGACGTGCTCGGCGCCCGCGCCGCGCGACTGCGTGACGGGATCGGCTCGGAAGCGGAGGTGATCCGGACGCACTCGCGCGTGGGCGGCGGCGCGCTGCCGCTGACCGAGCTCGAAGGACCGGCGGTTGCGCTGGGCGGCGAGCACGACCCGGTCGCGCTGGCGACCCGCCTGCGCGAGGCAGAACCGCCGGTGATCGCGCGGATCCACGACGCGCGGCTGGTGCTCGACCCGCGGACGCTCTCAGACCGCGAGGTCGAGCCGGTGATGCGCGCGGTCCGGGCCGCGCTCGCCGCGGGATGAGCGTCGGACCGCTGACGCTGGGGACCGCCGGCCACATCGACCACGGCAAGTCGGCGCTGATCCGCGCTCTGACCGGGGTCGACCCCGACCGGCTCCCCGAAGAGCGGGCGCGCGGGATCTCGATCGAGCTCGGCTACGCGAGCCTCGAGCTGTCCTCGGGGACGCGGCTTTCGATCGTCGACGTCCCCGGCCACGAGCGCTACGTCCGCACGATGGTCGCCGGCGCCACCGGGATTGACCTCTTCCTGATGGCGATCGCCGCCGACGACGGGGTCATGCCCCAGACGCGCGAGCACGCGGCCGTGCTGCGCGCGCTCGAGGTCTCGCGCGGCGTGGTGGCGGTGACCAAGGCCGATCTGCGCGACCCCGAGGGAGCGATGCTCGAGGCCGCCGAGCTGCTTCCCGGCACCGAAGCGGTCGCCGTCTGCGCCCGTACCGGAGCCGGCCTGCAAGAGCTGCGAGCGGCGCTTGCCCGGGCCGCGGCCGCCATGCCCAGCCGAGCCGCGGCCCCAGGGCCGGCGCGACTGCACGTCGATCGTGCGTTCACGATCAGGGGCGCCGGCACGGTCGTGACCGGAACCCTGTGGTCGGGGGCAATCGCGCGCGGCGACGCGCTCGAGCTGCTCCCGGGCCGGCGGCGGGCTCGGGCGAGGGAGGTCCAGGTCCACGACGCGGCCGTGTCGCGCGCCGCCGCCGGCCAGCGGGTGGCCGTCAACCTGGGCGGGCTGTCGGTCAACCAGGTGGCGCGCGGGGATGTGATCGTCGGTGCGGGATCGGAGCTCCGCGAGACGTTTTTGATTGACGCGGAGCTCGAGTTCGAGCGCTCCGAGCCCGAGCACGGCGACCGGGTCCAGGTCCACCACGGCACCCGCGAGGCGCCGGCGCGCCTGGCCTGGCTCGGCGGTCGGTTCTGGCAGATCCGACTCGAGCAGTCGCTGATCCCCGCCGCCGGTGACCGGCTCGTCGTGCGGAGCATCGCCCCGCCTGACACGCTCGGCGGCGGCCGCGTGCTCGACGCCAATCCCCGCAAGCACGGCCCGAGCCGTGACCTGCTCGCCCGGCTGGCCGGTGTGGCGCGCGGGGAGCCCGCCGCGGCGCCCGAGCCCGAGACCCCGCCGACGCCTACGCCACCGCGGACGCGCGACCAGCTCGCCGGACGACCCGCGGCGCTCAGCCCCTCGGCGCTCGCGCTCGAGGCCAGGCTGCGCGAGGCGGGCTTCGAGCCGCCCCCAGACGCCGAGCTGGACCCCGGCGATTTGGCGGCGCTGCGCGAAGCGGGCCGGGCGATCCGCGTCACCCAGGCGCTGCACTACCACCCGGACACGATCGCGGCGGTCAAGCGGCTGGTGATCGAGACCGCCGGACGCAACGGTGGGGCGATCACGATCGCCCAGCTCCGTGACGAGCTGCGCACCTCGCGCAGGTTCGCCCAGGCACTGCTCGAGCACCTCGACGGCGAGCGAGTGACGATCCGACGCGGGGACCAGCACGTCCTGCGCCGCCGCCACGACTCCGGGTGATCACAACCCCCGCCCGCGACGGCGTCCGGGCCGGGCTGAGCCTCGGTCTTGGTCCTCATCCGCGCTGATCGAGAGCTACTGTCAGCTAATGAGGGTGGCGGCGGTGTTCTTGGCGGTGCCTTTGCTCGTCTCGTGTAGCTCGTCTCATCCGGCATCGAGATCCACCTCACAGACGATCGCGCCCGCAGGCCGATGCGAAGCAACCAGCATGCACAACGGCAATCTCCCGGCTTGGACGGCTAGCGCGAGGGTCCCGGGCTCTGGCCCGTACGCGATCACCGAGCACGGGAACGCAGTGGGCATCATGGGCCAGCTTCGTGCCGGCCATCCACGCAACCCTGCCAACAAGATCCTCTGGATCGTGCGTCTTCCCCGCAACGGCTCAGACCTCGTGATCCGCGCCCGGCCGTTGAGCGCGTCGAGCCCGGTGATCACGGTCACGCTCCCCCCCGACTCAAGCCCCGGCGAGATCTACCCGTCCTACGTCGATGTTCCAGAAGCCGGCTGCTGGCGGCTCACCCTGCGCTGGGCCGGACACACCGACTCACTAGAACTGTCCTATGTGAGGCCGCTGCCGTTCGGTTAGCTCGCGATCGCGACGGTCGTGGCCTTCCTCGCGCTCGACCTGGGATACGCCGGATACATGCAAGTCCACGGCGTCGGGAGCGGCCTCGACACGACCGCACCCCCGGCCTGGGACCCGTCCACTAGATTGCCGGGCGATGGCAACCTGCCTCGTCACCGGCGGCGCCGGCTTTCTCGGCTCCCATCTCTGCGATGAGCTGCTCGCGCGCGGTAACCGCGTGATCTGCGTGGACAACCTCGAGACCGGCTCGTTGGCCAACATCGCCCACATCCGGACGGCGGGCTTCGTCCATCGCAATATCGACATCACCGAGCCTTACTTCGTCGACGAGCCGATCGACTCCGTCTACCACCTCGCCTCGCCGGCCTCCCCGATCGACTACCTGCGGCTGCCGCTGCACACGCTCAAGGTCGGCTCCTACGGCACGCACCACACGCTCGGGCTCGCCAAGCGCCACCGAGCCCGGTTTCTGACCGCCTCGACGAGCGAGGTGTACGGCGATCCGAAAGTCCATCCACAGCCCGAGACCTACTGGGGCCACGTCAACCCGATCGGGCCCCGCGGCGTCTACGACGAGGCCAAGCGCTACGCCGAAGCGCTGACGATGGCCTACCACCGCCAGCAGGGCGTGGACACCGCGATCGTGCGCATCTTCAATACCTACGGGCCTCGGATGAGGCCCCACGACGGCCGGGCGATCCCCACCTTCTTGCGCCAGGCGCTCCAGGATCGGCCGATCACGGTGTTCGGTGACGGTTCCCAGACGCGCTCCTTCTGCTACGTCGATGATCTGATCCGGGGGATCATCGCGCTGTCTGAGTCGGGCTACCACGATCCCGTCAACATCGGCAACCCGAACGAGTTCACGCTGCTCGAGCTCGCCAGGGAAGTCATCGGGGCGACCGGCTCGAGCTCGAAGATCGTGTTCGAGGCGCTGCCGACGGACGATCCCCAGGTGCGCCAGCCCGACATCAGCCTGGCGCGAGAGGTGCTCGGCTGGGAGCCCGAGGTCACCCTGTCTGAGGGTTTGCGCCGGACGATCGACAACTCGGGCATCGAAGCGCTGGTGGGCGCCGCGCGCTAGCGGCATGCCCCGAGACGCGTGAGGGACTAGAGCTGGCCCGCGTTTCGGCCGCCCGGCAACCGACGAGCTAAACCGAAACTTCGCCAGCGAGCTACCGTTACAAAGTGGTGGGGGGAACTAGGTGCGTACGCGCGGTCCCTGGACAGTGATGATCGACCAAGACGAGGCCATCGAGCAACGGACCAACGGAAGCGGAGGTTCGGGCTCACTCACGCTCCCTGAACGCGATGTCAGGCGTAAGCGCCCGCCGCTGGTCACCTTCCTGCTGCGGCTGGAGACCCTGCGGCGCCTGACCCGGGTGGTCGTCCTGCTGGCGCTGGACTTCGTCGGCGTCTCGGCGGCGATGTTCACGGCGATCGTGCTCAAGCTCGCGCTGCAGGACAAGCTGTCGCTCCACGAGGCGTGGAGCTACATCCGCCCGGCGATCACGTTCGCCTACCTGATCACCGTCTTGATGTTCGCGCGCGCCGACCTGTACGCCGATCGGCCGCGCCGCCCCGGGCTCGCAAAGATCGCCACGGCGCTGTTCCAGGTGATGGTGATCGCGCTTGTGTTCGCGCTGGCCACCGGTGACCACTTCTCGAGCTACTACGTCTTCTACGGATCGCTGTTCTTGGGGATCGCCTATGTCTCAGCGCTGCGTTTGCTGTACACGCGTGTCACCGCGCAGCTGCTCGCGCAGGCCGGCTACCGTCGCCGCGCGCTGCTGGTCGGATCAGGAGGCCACATCGAGGCCGTGGCCCACGCGATCGGTGAAGGGCGGGAGCTGGTCGACCTCGTCGGCTTCATCTCGCTCACACCTCGACCCGAGAACGGGCTGCGGTCGCTGGGAGGACTCGATCGGCTCAACGAGGTCCTGGCCAACGAGCGGGTTGACGAAGTGATCATCGCCGATCCCGATTTTCCCCAGGATCGCGCGGTGGACCTGGTCGATCGCTGCCACCAGCGGGGCGTCACGGTCCACATCGCGCCGTCGACGATGGAGATCCTGATCGATCGGGCCGAGTTCGTGCCGGGCCAGTCAGTGCCGTTGTTCACGCTGCGGCCGCCCGTGTTCGCGGGCGTCGACTTCGCGATCAAGCGCACCTTCGACCTGGTGATCTCGACGATCGCGCTGGTGGTGCTCTCGCCGGCGCTGCTCGTGTTCGCCGCGGCGATCAAGTTCACGTCACGCGGGCCTGTCATCTACCACTCGATCCGCCCGGGAATGGCTGGCCGGCCGTTTCGGTGCTTGAAGTTTCGCACGATGCTCGAGGACGCCGACACCTCTCAGGATGAGCTCGAGCGGCTCAACGAGCTCTCGGGCGCGCTGTTCAAGATCCGCGACGACCCGCGGCTCACGCCGATCGGGAGGATTCTGCGACGCTTCTCCCTCGACGAGCTGCCCCAGCTCGTCAACGTGCTCCGCGGCGAGATGTCGCTCGTCGGTCCCCGGCCCCTGCCGATGCGCGACTTCGCGCGGCTGGAGGAGTGGCACAAGAAGCGCTACCTCGTACTGCCCGGGGTCACAGGCCTGTGGCAGGTCTCAGGCCGAGCCGAGCTCGACTTCGACGACCTCGTGCGGCTCGACTTCCTCTATTTGGAGCGGTGGTCGATCTTCCTCGACCTGTCGATCCTGCTGAAGACCATCCCGGCGGTGCTCAGCCGGCGCGGGGCCTTCTAGCGGCCGCGAAGGCCGTATGCTCCGCTGCCGATGCCGCCGACCGACCGGTTCGTGATCAGCTTCGCCGCCGAGCCGCCCCAGGAGTCGCTTCCCTACGGGCGCTGGGCCGACACCCTGCGCGAACACTTCCTCGCCGCCTGCAACGAGATCGATGCCGAGGGGGAGGACTTGGGTGAACCCGGCGAGATCTCGTGGTTTCCTGACCGTACCTACGCCGGGCGCACGTTCGTCCCCGGCGTCGCGCGTACCACCAGCGGCTACGAGCTGTTCGGATTCGTGTCCTTCAGCGAGGCCTCGGGCGGACCCGCGGATTTCGAAGCCCGGGCGGACTTCACCGCCGAGCTGGCGGAGTCAAACCCCGACTGGAAGCTCGACCTCAACGACGACGTGGTCGCCACCTGGCGCGGCGAGCAGGGCCGCAGCGCCGACATGACGCTGATCTGGGGCGTGCCGCTGATCCCCGGCGGCCAGGTCGTGACCGCCGAGCTGGCGCACCTGGCGGTGGACCAGTGCGAGCTGATCGACGAGCGCTTCACGCTACTGGCGCCCGACAACTACCGCTCGGACTTCCTCGAGGTCAAGCTGTGGGACAAGCGCGGCGGAGAGCTCGCCGCCGAATCGCTCTACGTCGACGACGAGAGCGCCGACGAGGAAGGGGACTCAGGGGACTGAGCCTGGCGGGTCAGCGCGACCGGCAGGCGGGAGGCGATCTCATCGTCGGTCAGCGGATAGTGGCACGCGGCGATTCCGGCGCCACCCTTGCTCTCGAGCGCCGGCTCGTCCTTTGAGCACAGCGACTGCGCCTTCGGGCAGCGGGTGTGGAAGCGGCACGCGGACGGCGGGTTGGCCGGGCTGGGGACGTCGCCGCTGAGCAGCTGGCGCTCGCGCTTGCCGCTGCCCGGGTCGGCGACCGGGACGGCCGAAAGCAGCGCGCCGGTATACGGGTGGCGCGGGCGGCTGTAGAGCTCGTCGCTGGGCGCCAACTCGACCACCTTGCCGAGGTACATGACCGCCACGCGGTCGCACATGTGACGCACGACTGACAGGTCGTGGGCGATGAAGATAAGCGTCAGCCCCAGCTCGCGCTGCAGCTCCCGCAGCAGATTCAGGACCTGCGCTTGGATCGAGACGTCCAGCGCCGAGACCGGTTCGTCTGCGACCAGGAGCTTGGGCTCCAGCGCGACCGCGCGCGCGACGCCGATCCGCTGGCGCTGACCGCCCGAGAACTCGTGCGGGTAGCGGTTGTAATGCTCGGGGTTCAGCCCCACGCGGTCCATCAGGTCCTGGACGCGGCGCTTGCGTTCGCCCTCCCCGGTGTGCAAGCCGTGGATCACGAACGGGTCGGCGATAATCGAGCCGACCGACTTGCGCGGGTTCAGCGACGAGTAGGGATCCTGGAAGACCATCTGCATGTCGCGATGCAGAGCCTTGAGGTCATCGCCCTTCAGCGCGGCGACGTCCTTGCCGTCAAACGTGACCGTGCCTGAGGTCGGATCCATCAGCCGGCACAAAAGGCGCGCGGTCGTGCTCTTGCCACAGCCCGTCTCGCCGACGATCCCCAGCGTCTCGCCCTGCTGCACGTCGAACGAGACGCCGTCGACCGCTTTGACCGCCCCGACCTGGCGCTGCAGAATGATCCCGCGCTTGATCGGAAAGTGCTTGACGAGGTCCTTGACCTCGATCAGCGCGGTCACGCCTCGGCTCCCGTGACGGGCGTCTGGAGAGCCGGCTGGCCGTCGCCGCCGGCCGCCATGCGCTTGAGCGCCTCGGCCTCGCGGCCTTGCTCGAGCCCCTCCCAGATCCGTTTGCGGACCGGCGGTGAGAGCAGGCACGCGACCGCGTGACCGCTCGCCCCGTCGATCGGCTCCAGGCGCGGGTCGATACGCTTGTGCGCCTCCTGTGCGTAGGGACAGCGCGGGTGAAAGTGGCAGCCTCCGGGACGGTTGATCAGGCTCGGCGGACGGCCCGAGATCGGCACCAGCTCTTCGCTGCGCGGGCTGTCAAGGCGCGGGATCGACTTCAAAAGCCCCCACGTGTACGGGTGTTGCGGTGCGTTGAAGATCTCGGCCGTAGTCCCTCGCTCCACGATCCTTCCCGAGTACATAACCGCGATCTCGTCGGCCACCTCGGCCACCACGCCGAGATCGTGGGTGATGATGATGATCGCCATCCCCAGGCGGCGCTGCAGATCGTTGAGCAGCGCCAGGATCTGGGCCTGCACGGTCACGTCCAGCGCGGTCGTGGGCTCGTCGGCGATCAGCAACTTGGGCTCGTTGGCCAGCGCCATCGCGATCATCGCCCGTTGGCGCATGCCGCCCGAGAACTCGTGCGGATACTGATCCACCCGGCGCTTGGGGTCCGGGATACCTACCAGCTCCAAAAGCTCGGTGGCCCGCGCCCGAGCCGCCGAGCGCGAGACCTGCCGGTGAGCCTTCATCGCCTCCACCAGCTGAGAACCGACCTTGTAGAACGGGTGCAGCGCCGAGAGCGGATCCTGGAAGATCATCGCCACGTCGTTGCCGCGGATGCGCCGCAGCTTGTCTTCGTCCATCACGACCAGGTCCTCGCCGGCGAACACGATCCGCCCCTCGATCGTCGAGTTGCGGCTCCGCGTCAGCCCCAACGTGGTCAACGACGAAACCGTCTTGCCCGACCCTGACTCGCCCACGATCCCCAACGTCCTACCGGTCTTGACCGCATATGAGATCCCATCGACCGCGTGCACGATCCCGTCATCGGTCCGAAACGAGACGCGCAGGTCCTCGACGCTCAAAAGCGGCTCGCTCACGGCTGCAGGGCCCGGCCAGTGATGGTCACGAGTAGCGCACCCGGGGATCGAGGTACGCGTAGGAGATGTCGACCAGGATGTTGGCGGCCACGATGAAGAGCGCCGCGAGCAGCACCGTTCCCTGGACGATCGGGAAGTCCGAGTGGATGATGGCATCGTAGTTCAGCCGCCCGATCCCGGGGATGTCGAACACCGTCTCGGTGAGCACGGCGCCGCCCAGCAGCGCACCGACGTCGAGCCCAAAGATCGTCACCACGGGAGTGATCGCCGAGCGCACCCCGTGGCGCCAGATCACGCGCCGCTCGCGCAGCCCCTTGGCGCGCGCGGTGCGGATGTAATCCTCGCCCATCGCCTCGATCAGGCTGCCGCGCAACAGGCGCGAGTAGATCGCCGCCGACGTGGAGGCGAGCACGATCCAGGGCAAGATCAGTGATGTGAACCAGTCCACCGGACTGGTCGTCAACCCGACGTAGGTGCTGGCGCCGGGGAAGAAGTGGAAACGGCCAATGTCGTTGGCGAACAGAAACAAGACCACGAGCCCGAGCCAGAACACCGGCGTCGACAGGAACATGAGCGCGATTCCCATCGCCGCCCGGTCGAGCACCGACCCGCGCTTGATCGCCGAGATGATCCCTACCGGGATTCCAGCCAGCACCCACAGGAACGCGGCCCCGACCGTCAGCGAGAGCGTCGCCGGCAACCGATCCTTGATCAAGCTCAGCACCGAGGCGCCGGTGTAGTAGCTGGTACCGAGGTTGAAGTGCAGGAAGATGCCCCTCATGTAAACCCAGAACTGGGTATAGAGCGGCTTGTCGAGCCCCAGCTCGTGGCGGATGTGGGCGATCGTCGCCGGGCTTCCGTTCCGTCCCGCGCGTAGAACGGCCGGATCCACCGAGGGAAAGATCGTGAAGAACACGAACGTGAGCGCGCTGACCAGGATCAGCAGCACGATGCCCCAAAGGACGCGACGGATGATGTAAGCGGTCATGGCTCGATCGGCTCCTCGGGCGCGCTGCAGGCCCCGCCCGGAGGGCGGGGCCCTTCAACAACGCGAGCTGCTCCTTCAGCGACGTGTAGGAGGGGTCCCAGCCGCCCTCGTCCCACACCATGTTGACGCCAGCGACGTTCTTTGACTCGATGTTGGGCTGGTTGTCGAAATCCTCGGGGATCGCGACCGCTTGGTCGACGAGCATCTTGTCGACGTTCGCCCAGGCCTGCGCGCGAGCGGTCGGATCGGCGACCGCCGCCGCCGCCTTGATCGCCGCGTTGATCTGCGGATCGTTGACCTGACCGAAGTTGGAGTTGTTGGTCGGGACAATCGATGGCCCGTAGAACGTGGCGTAGAGCACGGTCAGCGGGTCGGCGAAGTCACGGATCCAGCCCAAGGCCGGACACGCGTCGATGTTCTGCTTGGGAACCTCGCAGTACTTGGTGTACATGGCCGACTGGTCGACCAGGCTCACATGGGTCTTGAAACCCAGCTGGGTCAGGTCGGTGTTCAGGATCTGGGTGATCGCCGGGTCGTTGCCGTTGGTCGAGCTGACGATCTGCACGGTCTGGTTGCCCGTGTACTTGCCGCTCTTGTAGCCAGCCGCCTTGATGTACTTCTGGGCCACGGCCAGGTCGCCGTTGACGTTCTTGTTGAAGTCCGTCTGCGGCCCGGGGTAGCCACCGGCCTGCTCGAAGCCGCTGACGCCGGGGTAGATGAAATGCGTCGCCGGCTCAGCTACGAGCGGTCCGCCACGGGCCTTGATGATCGCGGCGCGGTCGAGGTTCGCCCACGCCGCCCGGCGCAGGTTGACGTTCGTGAACAGGCCGTGGGCGTTATCGAGCGCCACATAGTGGTCACCGGAGCCCGGCGTGAACGTGATCTGCTGCGGGTAGCTCTCGTAAGCCAGCTTGACGATCGACTGCGACGGGGTATCGAGCTGGACCGCGCTGGTGCCCTTGAGCACCTGCTGGCCGATCACGGTCGCGTCGCCGCCGATGTTGATGTTGATCTGGTCGAGATAGGCGGGCCGATGATCGGTCTTCGGATTCCACCTTGGGTTGCGCACCAACGTCGCTGACTTGCCGGTCTGATAGCCGATCCCCTGGAACACCCCGGTCTTGAGGTCGGACTTGATCATGTACGGCCCGGTGGCGACGAGGTACTTGGTCCCGTAGGTCGTCGGCGACTGCTTGTCCAACGGGCCGGCGAAGCTCTGTGGCACCGGCGCCGAGAGCGGCAGGCTCAGCGCCGAGACCAGGAAGGCGCCGCTCGGCTTGATCGTGTGAAAGACGATCGTGAACTTGTCGGGCGTCTTGATCCCTGGAATCGGGCCGCCCTTGTAGCTCGAGGACTGGGTGCCATCCAGCGGTGCCGGCGATGCGGAACCGAAGTAAGACGGGAAGTACGGATTGGCGACGTTGGGGTTCGCGCCCCGCTCGATCGCGTAGGCCACGTCGGCCGAGGTCACCTCGCGGTTGACCGGCGGGCTGAAGTACACGCCCGGGCGGATGTGGACGGTGACCGTCTTGCCGCCGTCGGTGATCCCGCCGTTGGACGTCGTCGGGACCTCGGTCGCCAGATCGGGCGACACAGTCTGCTGCTGGTTGGGCAAGTACGAGAACAGCGGGCGCTGGGTCGCGTAGTCGATGATGTAGTCGTTGCTGAAGTACGACTGGCCCGGATCGAGGTGCGCGAAGTCTTCGCTCGTATAGGCGGTCAGGACGCCGCCGCGCTTCTTGGTCGACCCGACAAGCACCTGACCGGCCGGGTTCTCGCCCGGCTTCAACGGAATCTTGACCGTGCTACTGGACGAGCTCGAGCCTCCCCCGGACGAGCTGTTTGAGCTGCTGGAGCCGCACGCCGCGACTCCGACAGCGAGCAGCCCGGTGACCGCCGTAACGATCAGG
>JBPCQU010000185.1:0-16978 GCA_050997795.1 Solirubrobacteraceae bacterium
AGGACGTCGCCCACGAGTACGTGGAAGTGGCGATGGCCCCGGCGCAGGTGCGCCACCTGGTCGACCGCGCGGTGCGGATCGCGCTGGACGAGCGCACGGTCACCTGCCTGATCGTGCCCGTTGACGTTCAGCAGGCCGAGGCCGTCCCGGAGCCACCGCGTGCCCACGGCACCGTGCATTCCGGACCCGGCTTCCGTCGCGGGCGCAGCGTGCCCGAGGAGGCAGACCTGCGGGCGGCGGCCGAGATCCTCAACGCCGGTGAAAAGGTGGCGATGCTGGTCGGTCAGGGCGCCCTGCACGCCTCAGACGAGGTGACCCAGGTCGCCGAGCTGCTGGGGTGCGGTGTCGCCAAAGCACTGCTGGGCAAAGCCGTGGTGCCCGACGACGAGCCGTGGGTGACGGGGTCGATCGGGCTGCTCGGCACCAAGCCGAGCTGGGACATGATGATGGAGGCCGACACCCTGCTGATGGTCGGCTCGAGCTTTCCCTACTCGGAGTTTCTGCCCAAGCCCGACCAGGTTCGTGGCGTGCAGATCGACATCGACGGCAAGATGCTGGGGATCCGCTACCCGATGGAGCTCAACCTGATCGGCGACAGCGCCGCCACCCTGCGCGAGCTGATCCCGCTCCTGCATCGAAAGGAGGACCGCTCCTGGCGTGAGAAGATCGAGAAGGGAATCGGCGAGTGGTGGAACCTGATCGACGCCCGCGCGCACGAGAGCGCCGACCCGATCAACCCGCAGCTGTTGTTCCACGAGCTCTCAAAGCAGCTCCCCGATCGCGCGATCCTCACCTCGGACTCCGGCTCGTCGGCGAACTGGTATGCCCGGGACGTCAAGCTGCGCAAGGGGATGATGGGCTCGCTGTCGGGGACGCTGGCGACGATGGGCCCAGGAGTGCCGTACGCGATCGGGGCCAAGTTCGCGCACCCTGACCGGCCCGTGTTCGCGTTGGTGGGCGACGGAGCGATGCAGATGAACGGCCTCGCGGAGCTGATCACGGTCGCCAAGTACTGGCGTGAGTGGACCGATCCCCGCTTTTACGTGATGGTGCTCAACAACCGCGACCTGAACCAGGTCACGTGGGAGCTGCGCGCGATGGCGGGTGAGCCGCGGGTGGAGACAACCCAGGACATCCCCGACGTGCACTACGCCCAGTGGGCGGAGCTGATCGGGCTCAAGGGGATCCGGGTCGATCGCCCCGACCAGGTCGCGGGCGCGTGGACCGAAGCGCTGGGCGCCGACCGGCCGGTGCTGATCGAGGCGATCACCGACCCCGAGGTCCCACCGCTGCCGCCCCACATCACGATCGAGCAGGCCAAGTCGTTCATGTACTCGCTACTGCGTGGCGATCCCAGCGCGGGAGAGATGATCGCCCAGTCGGCCAAGCAAAAGCTCGAAGAGTTTTTGCCCGGTCGATGAGCGCCTCGGAGGGTCCGGTCGCCCCGTCGGGCAGCCAGTTCGAGCTCAGCCACGGTAGCCAGAGCGCGGTCGTGGTCGAGGTCGGTGGGGCGCTGCGCTCCTATGCGGTCGAGGGGCACGAGCTCCTCGACGGCTACTCGGCTGATGAGCGCTGCACGTCGGCCCGTGGGCACTCGCTGATCCCGTGGCCCAACCGGCTGCGCTACGGGCGCTACAGCTTCGACGGCTCCGATCACCAGCTGCCGCTGACCGAGCCCGCCAAGCACAACGCGATCCACGGGCTGGTGCGATGGGCCAACTGGACCGCCGCCTCCCGTGAGCGTGAACACGTACGGATGGAGTATCTGCTCCATCCCCAGTCCGGCTGGCCGTTCGCGCTCGCACTGGCGATCGAGTACTCGCTCTCGGACGATGGCCTGACGGTACGAACCGCCGCGTCCAACGTCGGCTCAGGGGCCTGCCCGTACGGCGCCGGCGCGCACCCCTACCTGACGCTCGGCACCGAGACGATCGATTCGCTGCGCCTCGAGGCCCCGGGACAGCGCTACATGACCTCCGACGACCGCGGAATCCCGACCGGCACTGAGACCGTGGACGGGACGCAGTTCGACTTCCTCGAGGCCCGCGAGCTCGGCGACACCCAGCTCGACACCGGCTACGCGGACCTGCGCCGCGACCGGGACGGTCGGGCCCGGGTGCGTCTCGCCACGCCGGACGGCGAGCGCCGCGCCACGCTGTGGCTGGACAAGCGCTACCAGTACCTGATGCTGTTTACCGGCGACTCGCTGCCCGAGCCCGCTCGGCGCCGCCGCGGGTTGGGGATCGAGCCGATGACCTGCGCTCCGAACGCACTCCAGTCCGCAGAAGGGCTCCAGATCCTGGGTCCGGGCGAGGCGACCGCCAGCGCCTGGGGCATCGTCTCCGAGTAGGAGCGTCCTCCATGAACGCCGAGCATGCTGCAGGGGACTGCTGTCCGTGGCTGATGCCGGTGGACAAGAACCGCGACAAAGAACAAGGGAGACACACATGGCCCAGATAGCCGTCGTCACAGGAGCTTCCGCAGGGGTTGGGCGAGCCACCGCCCGGGCTTTCGCCGAGCGGGGCTTCGACGTTGCGCTGCTGGCCCGAGGCCAGGCCGGCCTCGACGAGGCCGCCAAGGAGGTTCAGAGCGCCGGTCGCCGCGCACTCCCCATCCCCACCGACGTATCCCAGTTTGATCAGGTCGACAGTGCCGCGACCCGGGTCGAGGAGGAGCTGGGACCGATCGACGTGTGGGTCAATGACGCCATGACAACGGTGTTCGCTCCGGCATGGGAGGTCAAGCCGGCTGACTTCCAGCGGGCGGTCGAGGTGACCTTCCTCGGTCAGGTGTGGGGGACGATGGCGGCGCTGTCGAAGATGCGTCCTCGGGACCGGGGCCAGATCGTCAACGTCGGCTCCGCGCTGGCGTTCATCGGGATTCCCCTGCAGTCGGCGTACTGCTCATCGAAGTTCGCCTGCCGGGGATTCTTCGAGTCCACGCGGGCGGAGCTGATCCACGAGAAAAGCCACATTCGCATGAGCATGGTGCACCTGCCGGCGGTCAACACCCCGCAGTTCGACTGGTGTCAGTCGGTCTTCGACGTGCACCCCCAGCCGGCGCCCCCGATCTACCAACCCGAGATCCCGGCGAAGTTCATCGTCGAGGTGGCGCTCGACGGACGCCGGCACAAGATCATCGGGTCGTGGAACAAGATCTTGGTGTTCGTGGGCCAGCTCGCGCCCGGGTTTGGCAACCAGTACGCCGCGATCGGCGCCTGGGAGAGCCAGCTCACCTCCCAGAAG
Organism: Solirubrobacteraceae bacterium; assembly: GCA_050997795.1. Lineage (GTDB taxonomy): Bacteria > Actinomycetota > Thermoleophilia > Solirubrobacterales > Solirubrobacteraceae > Palsa-465. The sequence goes on from JBPCQU010000185.1 coordinate 3,246, forward strand.
GTGAGCCCCACTCGGCCCAGCAACCTCTATGAGCCCGCCGATGTCGACACCGACCACGGTGCGCACGGCGAGTTTGACGACAAAGCCCACGGCTTCTTCACGCCGAGCTTTCTTAAGACGCTGCCGCAGACGGCGGTGAAGGCTGGCAAGGCGGCCTCGAGCACGATCAAGGAAAAGAAGCTGCGATGGTGATTAGCGGGCCGTTGACGGCGCGCTGTCGGGGATGAGTCCGGCCGTGCCCCTGAGGATGACATTCCTGGCGCTCGGGCTAGTGGCGCCAGCGCGATCCAGGCGTCGAGCATCGGGTAGCCGGCTGGGCGGACGGCCGGGGGGCGCAGGTTGCTGACGAACTTCAAGGAGTTTCCGTTGTGGATCGTCGTGACCCACTTTCTGAACCTGTTCTTTTTGCTGTTTCTGGGCAGATCGGGGCTGGAGGTGCTCTCCGCGCTGCCGAAGTTCTATCTGTCTGACGATTGTCCGCCGGGCAAGGAGTGGCTGCGCCTCACGCGGAAGGTCGTGTCCGCCGATGCCGCTCACCCATGGAGCTCGCTCGATGAGGAGGAGTCCTGGTCGCCGCTGCTCGCCCTTCCGGGCCGCAAGAACCTCGGGCTGGGTCGCCACTGGCACTTTTTGACGCTGCAGTTCTGGATCGTCACCGGGGCGGTCTACATCGCGTTGCTGTTCACCTCCGGGTACTGGCAGACGTTGGTCCCGACCAGCTGGGGGATCTTCCCCGACGCGCTGCGGGCGGTCGGCACCTATCTGATGCTTCATCTCCCGGCCCCTCAGCCCGGGTTGCCGTTCAACGGCGCCCAGCAGCTTTCCTACTTCTTCGTCGTGTTCATCCTGGCGCCGTTTCAGATCCTCACCGGTGCCGCGATGTCACCGGCGATCCTCGCCCGCTTTCCCCGCTACGTGCGGTTCTTCGGTGGGCGCCAGCGGGCGCGTAGCCTGCATTTCCTCGGGTTGTGCACGTTCTTCGGCTTCATCGTCGTACACACCGTGATGGTGATCATCAACGGTCTGCCGCATCTGTGGACGGTGATCGTGCTCGGGCACTCTGAAGCCCCTCCCTACTCCGGCCAGACGGATGCGCTGGTCATCGGGTTCGCCGGGCTGGCTGGGGTTCTCGTGCTCAGCGTGGCGGCTACCGTCCTCAGCCACCGCTACCCCCGGAGCACCCAGCGCCTGTTGGGACACATCGTGAACCCGTTCGAGCGGGTGCTGTCGCGAACGTTGACCTCGCACCAGCACTACTCGTGGGCTGATATCTCCCCGTATCACCGGGTCAACGGCTACCCGCCGCCGGACCGGGACTACGCCGAGCTCGTACACGACGACTTCGTCGACTACCGCCTCGAGGTCGGCGGCTTGGTCGAGCACCCGATGTCGCTGTCGCTCGCCGAGCTGAGGACGCTGGGGACCCAGTCCCAGATCGTCATGCACAACTGCATCCAGGGCTGGTCGGCGATCGCCCAGTGGGCGGGAGTGCCCGTCGCCGCCCTGATGGAGCGTGTCAAGCCGCTGGAGGGCGCCAAGCACGTGGCGTTCTACGCCTTTGACGACAAGGCGATCACCGAGGGGGAGGGGCGCAGCGGGTACTTCTACGGCACGATTCCGCTGTACCTGGCCACCAACCCCCAGACCATCCTCGCGCTGGAGATGAACGGCAAGCCGCTCCCGATCGAGCACGGCGCCCCAGTCCGGCTGCGGATCGAGACCCAACTGGGCTTCAAGATGGTCAAGTGGGTCCGGGCGATCAAGTTCGTCGACGATGTCTCCACGATCGGCCAGGGCCAGGGCGGATGGCGCGAGGATCAGCAGTTCTACGCCAACGCCGCCGGGATATGAGCCGGTCGCGGGTCGTGATCGTCGGGGGCGGCTTCGCGGGGCTGTCCGCCGCGAAGACCCTGGCTGACAAGCCGTGGCATCGCGCTCGGGTCGAAGTGACCGTGGTGGACCGCCGCAACCATCACGTGTTCACGCCGTTTCTCTATCAGGTGGCTACCGCGCTGCTGGAGCCCTCGGGAGCGGCACAGCCGATCCGCTCCCTGATCCGCAAGCTCCCCAACGTCGACTTCCGCCTGGCGCAGGTCACTGGATTCGACGCGACCGCCCGGCGGGTGCACACCGACCAGGGTCCAGTCCCGTACGACTATCTGATCCTCGCCGCTGGAGCGGTGAACGACTACTTCGACAACGCCGGCATCGCCACCCACAGCCTCGGCCTGAACGACGTCGGGGAGGCCCTGGCCCTGCGCAACCACCTCTTGGCCTGCTTCGAGGCGGCCAACTGGGCCCACGATCACGCCCGGCGAGCGCGACTATTGACTTTTGCGGTTGTGGGCGGCGGTCCCACCGGAGTGGAGTTCTCCGCCGCCCTGGCGGTGCTGATCAAGCAGATGGTGAAGCGCGACTTTCCCGGGATCGGCCCTGGGGAGCCTCGAATCGTGCTGATCGAGGCCTCCGAAGCGCCGCTCGGGTCCTTCGCCCCCGAGCTCAGGAAAGCGGCCGTCGCCAGCTTGCGCGACAAAGGGATCGAGATCTCGTCAGGGGCCAAGGTGGCCGACGTCGACCAGGATGGCCTCACGATCGAGGGAGACCGTCGGATCGAGGCCGCCACTGTGGTCTGGGCCGGCGGCGTGCGGGCCAACGCGCTGGCGCAGGCACTCCCGCTCACTGGTTCTCATTCTCGAGTGATCGTCGATCCGACCCTCCAGATCCCGCGCCAGCCCGAGGTCTTCGTGGTCGGTGACATGGCCCAGATCCCGGGAGGAGCCGGTCCGTTGCCGATGTTGGCCCAGGTGGCGATCCAGTCCGGGCGTCACGCGGGCCGCTCGGTTCTCGCCCTGTGCGCCGGCGAAGTGGCCAAGCCGTTCCGCTACCGGGACCTCGGCACGATGGCCACGGTGGGACGGGGCGACGCCGTGGCCCAGATCGGCTCGCTGCGCCTGTCCGGCCTGATGGGGTGGATGGCGTGGCTGGGGGTTCACATCGCCCGGACCGCAGGTCCCGAGGCCAAAGCCACCGTGATCCTTGGCTGGGTGTCGGGCTTTGTGTTCGCCGATCGTCCCGTCCGGATCATCACCGGCCCCGACAGGTCGGACCCCGCCACGAGACCCGAGCTTGCCGGGGGTGCGACCCGGACCGCCCGGGAGCCGAGCCCGCCGGCTCGGGTCGACCTCCCCAGCGTCAACGTAGGCAACGCCAATGAGTTCGGGCGGATCGCCGCGCTCGCGTGGTGGACCCAGGACCTCCCCGGGCGCCGGCCGGCACACGTCCCCCCGCCAGGCGCCGTCAAAAGGATCAGGGCGCGAGTGGTCAAGCTGCGCCACGAGGCCTTCGGCATCAGGTCCCAGACCGAGGACGACTACCGCACATGACGCCCGCGCCGCTGCCCTGGCAGGTGGTATTGGCGCCCCTGGCGGCGGCGGTGTCCGTGCTCGTGGCGGCGTGCGGTCCCCCAGCGCTCCAGTCCTCGTACCGGGCGAGATCGACGCGCCGCAGACCGGCGGCTTCGCTGCGCAGATGATCCGCACCCCGTGCTCGGACACTCTCGTCCGCGGACTGTCCAGCGGCGCCAAGCGCTTCGTGGGGTTGGTGTTCTTCGAGGGTTCCGGCTCCCCCATCACCAGACCTCCGATCGTCGCACGGGAGCGAACGTGAACAGACTTGACTTCTAAAGCGGAGGAGAATCGATGATGGCGATCCGGACTGACGGGTACGCCCCGCTGGGTGCCTATGCCGTGCTGGGGGACATGCGCGGCGCGGCGCTGGTCGCCACCGACGGAGCGATCGATTGGCTGGCGCTGCCGGTCATGGACGCACCCCCGGTGTGCGCCGCGCTGTTGGACCCGGCGGCGGGAGGCTCGGTCGAGCTGACGCCGACAGTGCCGTTTCGGGTCGCGCGCCGGTACCTCGGGGCCACGATGGTGCTCGAGACCACGTTCATCACCGACGGCGGCACCGTCCGAGTCACCGACTGCCTCAACCGGGGAGCGGCCGGCGAGCTGCCGTGGTCGGAGCTGGCCCGCCGGATCGAAGCCGACGAGGGAGACGTCCCGATGCGCTGGTCAGTGCGTCCCGGCCATGGCTTGGCGGCAATCCGCCCCTGGTGTCACCTCCGGAACGGGCAAGTGAGGATCCTGGTGGGCGACCGCCTGCTCGCCGTCGTCAGCGACGGCCTGGGCGAACCGGCTCTGGACAGCGGCGGCGTCGGCGGCGAGTTCGTCGCGCAACGGGACCGACCGGGCCTGCTGGCCGTGGTGGCTAGCGAAGGTGAGCCGCTCCACGTTCCGTCCGGCGGGGAGATCGACGCTCGGATCGACGCCACGGCGGCGGCCTGGCGGGGGTGGAGCGAGCAGATCACCTACCGCGGGCCGTGGGCTGAGACGGTGGTGCGCAGCGCCCTGACCCTCAAGGCGCTGACGGTCGCGCCGGGCGGCGCGATCGCGGCCGCGGCCACGACGTCGCTGCCCGAGCAGGTGGGGGGCAAGCGCAACTTCGACTATCGCTTCGCCTGGATCCGCGACGCTTCGTTTGCGATCGACGCCATGAACCGTCTCGGGCTCGGCGAGGAGGTCCACGCATCGCTGACGTGGCTGCTCGATGCCGTGGCCCAAGAGGCGCCGGACCTCCGGGTGTTCTACGCTTTAGACGGCTCCGTCGTCTCCGCCGAGATGCACGCTGCGGACGCGCCGGGATACCGGGAGTCAAAGCCGGTCAACATCGGCAACAGCGCCGCTGACCAGACGCAGCTAGGCTGCTTCGGTGACCTGCTCGACGCCATCCTGCGCTACGTGCAGGGCGGCGGCACGCTCGACGCCGCGACCTCGGATCTCGTCGGGGCGCTGGCTGACCGAGTCTGCGAGCTGTGGCGTTCGCCCGATGCCGGGCTCTGGGAGCTCGGTGACGCCGAGCCCTACACGATCTCCAAGATCGCCTGCTGGGTGGCCCTGGACCGCGCGCTGCGGCTGGCTGACGCCAACCAGATCACCAACCTGCACGCGGACCGCTGGCGCTCTGAGCGCGAGCAGATCAGGTCCTGGATCGAGGCCAACTGCTGGTCTGAGAACAAGCACGCCTACACGTTCTACGCGGGAACCGACGACCTTGACGCTGCCGTGCTGCTGGCGGCTCGCACCGGCTATTGCGAGGGGACCGATCCTCGCCTGCACGCGACGATCGACGCAATCGCCACCGAGCTCGGGGCCGGCGAGGCGCTGCTTTACCGCTACAGCGGCCAGGCCGACAAGGAAGGGGCTTTCCTGGCCTGCTCGTGCTGGATGGTCGAGGCCCTCGCCCACGCGGGGCTCCGGGAGGAAGCGACCAAGTGGTTCGAGCAGATCGTCCACCACGCCAACGACGTCGGCCTGTACACCGAAGAGATCGACCCGGGCAGCCGGGATCTGCTGGGCAACCTCCCTCAGACCCTGTCTCACCTGGCGGTCATCGGGGCCGCCACCGCGATCGAGCAGGCCACCGGGTGATCCGCCACGTCGAGCACACCGACGGCCCGGGGGTATCTCGTATGCGGCCGCGCGCGGTGCCACCACGGCCCCACCGCCCGTTGATCTCCGGCGTGCTCGCCCGCCTGGCCCGGGTGGCACGATGATCGCCGCCGCGGGCGCGGCGGGCATCGCGAGGCCGGTGCGATGAGCTCCACGGGATCGCCGCGGGCGCTCGTCGACTCCGAGCGGCCCCATGTCTTGCGCGAGTACGCACTGCTGGCCGACGGCGAGCGCGGCATCATGGTCGGGCCGCGCGGCGACTTCGTCTGGATGTGCTTCCCGCGCTGGGACTCCGGTGCGGTCTTCTCGTCGCTGATCGGCGGCTCGGGAGCCTACGCCGTCACTCCACGGGCGCGCTTCGTGTGGGGCGGCTACTACGAGCCCGGGACGATGATCTGGCACAGCCGCTGGATCACAGCCGACGCGACGATCGAGTGCCGCGAAGCGCTCGCCCTCCCCGCCCGTGCCGACCGGGCGGTGATCCTGCGCCGGGTCAGCGTGCTGGAGGGGAGCGCCCGGATCGACGTAATGCTCAACCCGCGCGCCGACTTCGGCCAATTCGCCCTGCGCCGCCTGAGCAAGGCCGACGACGGCAACTGGACCGGCGAGCTGGGTGAGGCCCGGATGTGCTGGCTGGGCGGCCAGGATGCGAATGCCCAAGCCGACGGTCACGGCGGCAGGGCCCTGACACTCACGCTGGAGCTCGCTCGAGGCGACCACCACGACTTCGTGCTCGTCCTGGCCAGTGGGGATGCCGACGCCGCGCCGCCGGATCCCGAGTGGGCGTGGCAGGGCGTCGAGGCCGAGTGGCGCGACAAGGTGCCCGAGCTCGACCGCACGGTCGCCCCCCGCGACAGCCGGCAGTCCTACGCGGTGCTGTCGGGCCTGACCAGCGCGGGCGGCGGGATGGTGGCGGCGGCGACCACGTCGTTGCCCGAGCGAGCCCGCGAAGGGCGCAACTACGACTACCGCTATGTCTGGATCCGCGACCAGTGCTACACCGGTCAGGCGGTCGCCAAAGCGGGCCCGTACCCGTTGATGGACGACGCCGTGCGCTTCGTCTCCGAGCGCCTGCTGGCCGACGGACCACAGCTCAAGCCCGCCTATACGACGACCGGCGGCGCCGTGCCCGACCAGCGCCAGCTCAACCTGGCCGGCTATCCGGGCGGCTCGGACATCGTCGGCAACTGGGTCAACCAGCAGTTCCAGCTCGACGCGTTCGGGGAGGCGCTGCTGCTGTTCTCCGCCGCGGCGCGCCACGATCATCTCGACGCCGACGGCTGGCGAGCCGCCGAGGCGGCAATCGAGGCGATCGAGGCACGCTGGCGCGAGCCCGACACCGATGCCGGGATCTGGGAGATCGACCCCGATGCGTGGACGCACAGCCGCCTGATCTGCGCCGCCGGCCTGCGCCAGATCGCGCAGCGCGGCCCGGGACGCGAGCAGGCCGCCCGCTGGGTCTCGCTCGCCGACCTGATCGTCTCCGATACCGCCGCCCACGCCGTTCACCCTTCGGGGCGCTGGCAGCGCTCGCCGGGCGACCCGCGGGTCGACGCGGCGCTGCTGCTGCCCGCGATCCGCGGCGCGCTCCCGGCCTCGGACCCTCGCTCCATTCAGACGCTGCGGGCGGTCGCCACAGAGCTCACGCAGGACGGGTACTGCTATCGCTACCGCCCCGACGAGCGGCCGCTGGGACAGTCCGAGGGCGCGTTTCTGCTCTGCGGCTTCTTCCTGGCCCTCGCCTACGACCAGCAGGGTGACCACGTCAACGCCGCGCGATGGTTTGAGCGAAACCGGTCGGCCAGCGGACCCCCGGGCCTGTGCTCGGAGGAGTTCGACGTTACGCAGCGACAGTTACGCGGCAACCTCCCGCAAGCGTTCGTTCACGCGCTGCTGCTCGAGTGCGCTGTGCAGCAGCGCGTCGAGGCACCGGAGGCGGACGAAGGGTGACAGTGGTCGGCGTGATCCGAGCGGTCTGGGGCGCCGCGCTGCTGCTGGCGCCCGGCGCGGCCTGGCGGCTGGCAGGCAGCGGAGATCCCGATCCGGCCGCCCGCCTCCTGACCCGTGTGCTCGGCGGCCGTGAGCTCGTGCAAGCGATCGTGGCCGCCCGCCACTGCTCCCGGTTCTCGACCTTCGCGGGAGTCGCGGTGGACGCTACCCACGCCTCGACGATGCTCGCCGTCGCGACCGCGCGACCGGCTGACCGGCGCCCGGCGACGGCCAGCGCCCTGGCAGCGGGGTCGTTCGCGATCGCCGGCCTGTGGGCCGGGCGCAACCTCACCGCCGGCGGATCCGCACCACGTTGCTGAGCGCCGAAATGTTCCCGGCGGCGTCGATCGCGCGGATCGCAACGTAGCTGACGCCGGCTCGCGGCGCCGCCACGACGAACGACTGCCTGGTTCCGGCCCGTGCGGGCCGGGGGGCACCGCGCAGCGAGCGCGCGTGCCAGAAGCTGGTTTCGGTGATCGGGGTTCGGGCGATACGGATCTCGTAGCGCGCGGCGGTGCCGATCTGCGCGTCGTTGCCGGGGGCGGTCCAAGTGAGCTTCAGCGCGGATCCGCGAGCGCGGCGATCACGGCCAAGATCGAGGATCGCCTCGGGACGGATGGTGTCGAGCCCGAACAGGCCGGTGTTTCGCTCGTCGTGGCGGTAGTGCGGCCAGGCGCCCCGCAGGCGCATGGCGCCGTGCACCCTCCAGACAAACAGGTAGCCCTCGCGCGTGCCGTAGGCCAGCCGCATCTGCCCGTTGAGCTCGGGGTCGCCGACGACGCCGCTGAAGGACGGCCACTGGCCGGTGTACTTGGGAAAGCCGGGCGCCTCGCCGCCGCCCGGCGCGAACGCGTGGATCCAGTAGGAGTCGTTTGACTCGATCACCTGATTGGTTCCGTGGTCGCCGAGGTCGGCCGCCAGAGGGGCGGTGTAGAACGGAAAGCCGTCCTGACGGCGGGGGAAGCCCGCGACCACGGCCCCGCTGCCGGGGTTCCACGCCTCCTCGTAGGTCTGAGGCAGCGCCGCCCGGCCGGCGGAGCCCAGCGCGCCGCTGAGCGATGCGGCACCCGCGGTGGACTGCAGGTACTGCGGCTCGCCGTTGTGGCCGAGATCGCCCAGCGCGCCCTGACCGGTCAGGGTGACGGTCAGTGGATCGCCTGGGCGGTAGGGCGCCAGCGCCTTGCACGCGGCGCTCGTGCAGGCGCTGCTCATCGTCTTCATCGCCGAGCCGTCCCCATTGAGCGCCTGCACCGGACCGGTGACGCCGCTGGTGAAGATCCGCAGCTTGCCGTCGACCGGACCGAACACGGGCGCGCTGGTGCCCTCACCGACGAAGTCGATCGACTGGTCGTAGCACATCGCCAGAGTGGGCACCGCGACTGGCCAGTGGGGAAGGTAGGGGCCGCCCCGGTGGCGGTTGCCGTCGGGCCAGATCCCGTACAGGAAGGCCTTACTGCCGCCGTCGCACTCGAAGCTCGACACGTACACCTGCGGCCGTCCCTTGCCGAGCACGTCCGCTACGCCGACCGGATACATGAGCTTGGCGTCGCGCGTGTACGACTTCGGCGTCACGCCGAAGCGGGCGTAGTCGGACGTCGGCAGCTTGACTTCGACCGGCCAGCCCGGCACCGGCCTTCCGTCGGGCCGGAAGGCGTATACGAACCCGTCGTAGGCGCTCATTAGGATGTCGAGCCGGCCGTTGCCCTCGAGGTCGGCCAGAACCGGCGCAGACCAGTTGCCGCGCGAGGGCAGGCGCCCGTGGGGTGTGGACGCCTGCGGCGTGGGCACCGGTAGCGACCAGTAGCGACGATTGGAGTGCTGCGGGAAGCCGCGCAGGCGGCGCCCGTGCGCGTCCCAGGCGTATACGTCCGCGTTGGCGCTCGTCGCGACGATCTCCAGGCGGCCGTCTCCGAACAGGTCGCCGACCGCGATGCCGCTCAGCGGCTCGTGCACGTTGCGAAACGCTGGGTCGCGGTACGCGCGGGCGCGGTAGCTCTCCGGGTTGCGAGGGTCGATCTGGCGCTCGAGGTCGCTCCACACGGGGAATCCAGGCACCTCGCGCCCGTCGGGCCGCAGCGCCTGAACCTGTCCGTCGCCGGTGGCGAACACGAGGTCGAGGTGGTGGCGCCCCTCGAGGTCCACGTAGCTGGGGGCCGCGGCCACCTCGCCCCCCACGTCCTTGGGATATCCGGGCAGCAGCTCGGGGTCGTGGCGCACGCCGATCGTACGGCGGTCCTCGGCCTTGAGGCCGTTGCGATCGCGGACCCGCAGGCGCAGCGTCACCGTGTACTGCTCGGGACCGCTGGGCGGCAGGGTGGAGGCGGGAGCGTGCTCGTAGAAGGACCGCGGAATCTGGTCGAGGTCCAGCACACCGAGGACGCCGCTGCGCGCCTTGGCGGACCCTGCGGAGATCGTGTGGAAAGCAGCGTCGGACGGGTCGGCCCCGAGCGCCCACTCAAGCGTCCAGCGAACCTGGCCGCCCGAGCGCCAGCGGCTGCGCGCGAAGAGCCCCCGGATCGGCAGGGTGCGCTGGCGAACCGGGTCGACGTACTGAAACCAATGCGGGTAGTCGATCTCGGCGGTCGGCGGGACCCTTCCTGACATGATCACACGGGTTGCGGCGCCGAGGTCGGGCCGCCCGTAGCCGTACTGCGTCGACCAGTCGTTGTGGGTGGCGTTGGTGGCACTGCCGGGATTTCCGGGCCACTGGTGCGCGACCCCCGGAAACTGGATCTGCGGGATCACCGGGCTGGCCGTGTCCATCAGGACCTGCTTGACCTCGTCGGGGGTCAGCCGGCTCGGAATGATGTGTCTGTCTCTCGCGTTCAGCGCCGCGGACTGCGTCATCGCCAACAGCGAGGCCATGAAGGGCGTGGCGCCGGAGGTCGTCGTCTCCTCACCCGAGAACAGGTTGTGCGTCCCGTAGCTGGTGACGTTGCTGCGCGCGCGGAAGGTCGCGGTGGCGGGGGGACTCTGGTCCTCGGCGAGCGAGTTCCCCGGGATCGCGTGATCGAACAGCATGCCGTCGGTGTGGTCCATCGCGTCGAAGTCGTTTGAGTCCAGCGCGACCAGGACTCCGTGCCGATTGGCGTAATCGACCGCCCGCTCGGAGAAGCTCGAGTAGCTGTACTCGACCACGACCGAGCTGATCACGGTGGCTCCCAGATCGGTGGCGTAGAGGATCGACTCCGCCCACTTGTCGGTTCGCCCCACGGCCTCGGCGCCCTGCTTGATCGGAACTACCCGGCACTCACGGCACACGCCGACTCCGGCAAACCCGTTGTTCGCCTCGCCGCCGACGAGCGAGATCAGGCCGGGCGCGTGGCTGTAATCGGGCTCGTCGGTCTGGGGGTCGTTGGTGTTGCGGTCGAAGTTCCAGCCGCTGATGTCGTTCGGATAGCCGTTGTGGTCGTTGTCAAAGCGCCCGCCGGCGGGGCAGCTCCGGAGGATGCCGTGCACGACGCGGCAGTGACCGAAGACGGCGATCAGGTCTTCTGGGGACAGGTAAGACGTGACGTGTCCGGCGACGTCGACGGCGTCGATGTAAGCGTGGTGGCCGTGCGCCACGCAGCCCCAGGTGACGCCCTCGAGGTGCTTTGCGAACGGCGTGACCCCCGCCGAGCAGGGCGGGTTCACGCGCGGGTCGCGCGCATAGTCACGGATGTCGAAGCGGCCGTCGCGGTTGACGTCGTAACGCCCTACCGAGCGGCCGTCGGCGTCCTCGGGGTAGGGAAGCTCGCCCGGGTTGAGGTAGATGTTGTCGAGCGCGTCCTTGATCCCGTCGTTGCGGTAGTTCACGCCGCCTTCGATGTAGGCGATCAGCACGTCGCCGCGCCCGACGTTGCCCTGGGCCCAGGCGCCGGTCATGTCGACCCCCGCGGCGTGCTGAGGGTCGGTCGCGTGCAGAGCCCAGCACGGCAATCCGCCGTCGGGGTGCGGCTGGTCGGGGACCGACCCGCCCGGCGCGAGACACGTGCTTGCGCCCAGGCGGCCGAACAGGTCCCATTGCTCGTTGTCTGTGCAGCCCGTGATCGGATCCTGGCGCTCGCAGCCGGCGAAGCCGGGATCGTTCGGGGCGGCCGAACTTGGCGGCACGGCCTGCGATCTCGCCGGGACGACCCAGGTCGAGAACACCATCGCCGGCGCGCCGGCTACCCCAATCACCGCCGCGACGGCGAGCCTCTGCAGCAGCACCCGCGCACGCCTCGGCACGTCCGGAGCCTACGCTCCCGAGCCAGAACCCGTGTTGGACGCATCCAGCGCCTTGCGCATCTTCACCACCAGCCCCGCGAACATCGGGTACACGCCGGCGCCATGGACGTCCTCGATCGCGGGTTTCCACAGCTCCCAGCGCGCGACCAAGGTGCGCCCCAGCAGAAGCTTGATCAGCTCGAAGTCGAACGCGCCCCGGTGCTCCAGCACCGCCAGCTGCTCGAAGTAGTCCAACTCCCGGTAGAGCACATAGGCTTCCGGGGCATCGGCATCCACGTAGCGTTGGAACGCCGCGCTGAGCTCTTCCTTGGTTTTCAAACGGTCAACCAGCCGTCGTGTCTCGACGAGCGCATCGTCGTTCCAGCGGCGGAAGAACTCCGCTGCCATCTGCGCCTCGCGGCTGCGGCGCGCTTCGCGGACCTGCTGTCCCGCGAAAATCGCGGCGCCGATCGCGCCCAGCAGACCGACGGCCTCGATCGACGTCGCGATCGCGGTTACCTGTTCGGCCCAGTTCACAGCGAGCGCTGGCATGCGCGCCTATCGGCGCTCGTAGCGCTCCTGCTCCTCCACGATCCGCTCGGCGGTCGGAACGGCCTCCAGTCGCCCGTCCGGGATCGGCTTGCCGCTTTCGATCGACAGCCCGTAGGTTCCGGCCGCGAGCCGCGCTTCAGCCCGCTCGAGGGCCGCGAGCTCGCGCCGAAGGTCCTCCCCACGTCCGACGTCGAACTCGTCCTGATAGAGATCCTCGGAATCCTCGTCGCCCGGCTCCTTTCGATCAGAAGCCTCGAGCGGACCGTCTCCGTCGAGCGCGGCCATCGCCCGCTCGATTCGTGCCCGTTCGGATTCGAGCAGTTCTCGCGCGCGGTCAGAGTCCATACGGCAGCATAACCGGAGCAGGTGCCCGAGCACCCGCGTCCACGCCGGGCCGCCCCGCCGTACGCACAGATGAGGATGGGGAACGGGAACCGGCTTTGTTCGCGAGGTGGCTGGTCTGCGTTGTCGAGGCGCGGGGCCGACCGGGCGATTCGCGACGGGATTGATCGTCCTGCGGCTGGTTGACGACACGCGCTTCGCGGTGACGCCCGGGCTCTACGCGCGTCTGCTGCGGACCTGGGCGGCGTGCGGGTTACGTCGTGGCCGCGCCGCTCTTCTCGCTCGCTAACGCACACGCTCCCGGAGGACCGAATGAATCCGACCTGCCTAACCAGCCTGCTGACATGCGCGTGGTCATCTCCCGCCTGCTGGCCGCCAGCAATGCCGCATCGGGCCCGCTCAGCGGTCTGATCGCTCAGCGACAGATCGCGGTCGCAGGGCAGTCCGACGGCGGGGACACCGCCCTCGCGGTCGCTTATGACCCCCCGCTTCCGCGACCCGCGCGTCGGCGCGGCAATGATCCTGTCCGGGGCCGAGATCCCAGGTATCGGGGGGTTCCAGATCGCGTCCGGAGGGCCGCCACTGCTGGCCATTCAGGGAACGGCAGACACGATCAACCCGCCCAGCGCCACGAATGCCTACTACGACAGCGCTTCCGTTCCGAAGTACCTGCTCGAGCTGCTGGGCGCGTCTCACCTTCCCCCGTATTCGTCGCAAGCGCCTCGCTCGGCGTCGTCGAGCGAGCCACGATCGCTTTCCTCGATCACTACCTGAAGCGGACCCCGGGATCTCTCTGCAGCACCTACTGAGCGCCGGAAGCGTGCCTGGCCTGACGACCCTCAGCGTTCACCCGTAGCCCTGTCGTCCCGCCGAACCTGCCGGAATGGCGCGCCAGCTGCTGCCGCCGATCGACCTCACTCTATAGCTGCGCCCGCACAGCCCCGTTGGGGTATTGCGCGCTGTGGATGTTCACGTAGTAGTCGGCCGGGTGGCGCTCGATCGCCTTGACCAGCGCCGCGCTCACGCGCGTGCAACCCTGGTGGTGAAGAGCCGGTGCAGTTGACAGCGCCACAACGATCTTGCCCGATTTTCCCTTGGCGCCGATGTGGATATGCGCAAACGTCGCGTTGGTGAACCCATGCAGGTGCG
>JBPCQU010000028.1:0-3737 GCA_050997795.1 Solirubrobacteraceae bacterium
GCGAGCACCCTGCGGCCGGTCAGCTCCTCGATCATCTCGCTGTAGCGCGTCTTCATCAGGCGCTGGAAGTCGCGCCGCATCGCCAGCACTCGGTCCGGTTCGCCGCCCTCCATCATCGTCCGCTCAACTGCCGGGGGTCATCGGCTTGAAATTGTTTGGAATGCATCGAGAGATCCAGCGGGCAAGCTCGCGAGTGCGATGCGGAGCTTAATCCAACGCTCGCCGCGTCGCCTCCGCAGCCGGCAACAAAGCGCGTGTTGTTTGTTTCGTAGATCGGGTAGCCTCGACAATGACGTATCGAGATCAGCCGGTCGAGCCTTCGGCGCAGCGGGGTGGTTTCGGGGCCAGGCAGTTCGCGCTCAACGGCGGCCATCGAGGCGGCATGCGAGGGCGTTTGAAGTAGCAACGTCCACATATGCATCGGAGCCGCACATGACAACTTCCGCTACTCGTTCCTCGCGCGAGCCACTCGTCCGCTACGCGCAACCCCGCCTCTCTCGAAGCCTGCTCGACCTCGGCACCTCCGTCGTGCCCTATCTGGCGCTGTCGGTCCTAAGCTACCGGCTGTTGGGCGTCTCGGTCCTCTTGTCGCTGGCGCTGGCGTTGCCCACGGCCGGCTTCCTGCTGCGGACGTTCATCATGTTTCACGACTGCACGCACGGGTCGCTGCTGCCGTCTCGACGCGCCAACGCCTACCTCGGGGCGTTCCTGGGCTTCCTGGTCCTCGCCCCGTTCAGCCGCTGGCGCCACGACCACGCCGTGCATCACGCGACGTCTGGTGACCTCGAGCGACGCGGCGTCGGCGACGTCCCCACTTTGACCGTCGAGGAGTACTGGCAGCGGCCGTGGCGTGGCCGGTTCGCCTACCGGGCGTTCCGCAACCCGCTGGTCATGTTCGGGCTCGGGCCGGTGGTCGCGATGATGATCGGGCCGCGGCTGTCACCGCGATCGCAGCGGCCCCAGCTTCGCCGCAGCGTGATCCGCACCGACGTGGCGCTGGCCGTGGTGGTCGGCGGACTGTGCTGGTGGATCGGCTGGCAGCAGTTCCTGTTGGTGTGGGCGCCCCCGGCACTGCTCGCCGGGTCGGCCGGGATCTGGCTGTTCTACGTCCAGCATCAGTTCGAGGACGCCTACTGGCAGCACTCCGACGGCTGGAGCTACGCCGACGCCGCGATCCGCGGGAGCTCGTATCTCAAGCTGCCGGCGGTGCTGCAGTTCTTCACCGGCAACATCGGCCTGCACCACGTTCACCATCTCAATGCGCGGATCCCCAACTACAACCTCCAGCGCGCCCATGACGCGAGCGAGGTCCTGCAGAGCGTGCCGGTCCTGTCGCTCGCCGACGGGCTGCGGGCGGTCAGGCTGAAGCTGTGGGACGAGCGCAGCGGCAAGCTGGTCACGTTCGCCCAGGCCCGGGGGGCCCGGATCAGCGCGACCGCCGGTGGCGTCTCGGCGACGACCTCGAGCGGCACCGCGACCTGAGACCGGCACCGCGACCGAGCCGGGGGACTACTCGGTGAGCGGCGGATCGCGCAGGTGCGAGTTGATCCGCTCAGACAGCGCCTCGGATGCGGCGCGATGCACCGCCTGCGCCTGCTGATCCTCGCTCGAGGCCAGACGTGAGGACTCGTAGGCACCGGCCGCCGCTTCGAACCGCTGGCGCTCGCGCTGGGTGTCGGCGGCGGCCTGACGGCGAAGCAGCTCGGCGCGTTCGACCACCACCGCGCTCGGCTCGTCGCCTGAGTGAACCTCGCGGTGGGTCACCTCTGAGCGGAATGTGAAACCGTCGGTGCCGCTTCGCGCGGGACGGTAGGCGACCCGGACGATGCTGATCGCCCCGTCCTCGCCGACGCTCGTCGTGACCTCGTGGCGCGTATAGGGCTCGATCGCCTCCAGCCACGCGCTGCGACGATCGAGGACATCGCGGTTGCGGCGCTGCTCAATCGAGTCGGCTGTGGCCTCCGCGACGTGGACCCAACCCCAGTGGGTGCCAGCCAGCGCGGCGCCGACCGCGAGTGCACCGACGTCGAGCACGCTGGCGCCACCGGAGACGAGCTCGATCACTCCCAGAAGCATCAGCGCGATGCCGAGCAGCAGGCTGATGGCGGTCAGGGCGGCCCCTACGCCGACCAATCTGCCGCGCACCCGGGTCGCCGGGATCGTGGACTCGGGCCGCCCCACCGCGTCGGGAAGTTGCGACCCCTCGGCGGCGAGCAGCGACCGGTCGGCGGTGCAGCCCACCAGCTCGGCCGGATCGCGACCCTGGCTCATGATTTGACGGTACCGCACCGATCGTGCCAGGCGGTAGGGGCAACGCACGATCCCGCCGTCTGAGACGTGCTTAACTCCGTGTACCACACCGTCAACGGGTCGCGCGCGTCCGCCGCCGCTCGCCCGGAGACCCTAATCCCCGAGAGGGGGCTCCACATGCCTTTGTTTTTCTTCACGGTCGAGCAGCAGGAGCGCGCGATCCTCGAGCGGTTCGGGAAGTTCGTCCGGGTCGCGGGTCCTGGCCTCCAACGCAAGTCACCGTTCGTCGAGCGCGTGGCGGGGACGATGAGCCTCCAGGTCGAGCAACTCAACGCCGAGATCGAGACCAAGACCAAGGACAACGTGTTCGTCCGCGTCAAGCTCGCGGTGCAGTACAAGGTCGGGCCCGATCAACAGCAGGTCCAGGACGCCTACTACAAGCTCGACGACCCCGCGGTGCAGATCCAGTCCTATGCGTTTGACGTCGTCCGGTCGCACATCCCGAGCATGGGTCTCGACGAGGCCTACGCGGACGCCGACACGATCGCCATGCACATCCAGGACACGCTGCACCGCCAGATGGCCGAGTACGGCTACGAGATCGTCAAGGCGCTGATCACCAACATCGAGCCTGACCAGCGGGTCAAGGACGCGATGAACAACATCAACGCCTCGCAGCGCAATCAGATCGCCGCCGCCGCCCAGGGGGACGCGCAGAAGACGCTGGCGGTCAAGAAGGCCGAGGGCGAGAAGGAGACGATGCGCCTTCAGGGGGAGGGCGTCGCGGCCGAGCGCAAGGCGATCGCCGAGGGGCTCAGGGAGTCGCTGGAGATCATCGCCGAGCAGGGCCTCGACCCCAAGGAGGCGATGGCGCTCGTCGCGCTGACCCAGTACACCGACATGATCCGCGCGCTCGGTGAGGGCTCGCAGACGAACACGATCCTCCTGCCCCATTCGCCCAGCGGCGTCGGCGAGCTGATGGCTCAGATCCGCGACGGCGTCCTCGTGGCCGATATCGCCGGCGATTCCGCCAATCGCGCCGGCGGTCGCGCCCGCTTGGGCGCCGCGCCGAAGCGGCTGAACGAGGCCGGACCGCCGCCCTGATCCTCGTCCGACGGCCGCCACAGTGCCGGTCAGCGAGCTTTGGCAAACGCCCTCGATCGCGCTACTGTGGTTTGACTATCAGGTCGGGTGATTCGCGCCCGACACCGCAGTGCCAGCGCTCGTTGCCTTTGCTCTCGCAATCTCCGCGTTCGCAGCACGACCAACGCCGGAGGAAACAATGGCAACCGGAACCGTCAAGTGGTTCAGTGACGCAAAGGGCTTCGGGTTCATCACCCCCGATGACCAATCCAAGGATCTGTTCGTTCATCACACGTCGATCGTCGGCGGCAACGGGTATCGCTCGCTCGCCGAAGGCGCCAGGGTTTCCTATGAGGCCGAGAACGACGTCAAGGGCCCCAAGGCCGTGAACGTTCAGCCTGTCG
>JBPCQU010000118.1:0-4328 GCA_050997795.1 Solirubrobacteraceae bacterium
GTCAGCTCGCGGGTCGCGAGCTCGAGCTGGTGCAGGAGCTTGATCTGGGTGATCGTCAGCTCGAGAGCGCCCATCGCCTCGAACAGGTCCGAGTTGCAGTTCTTGTGCAGGAACACCACGAGCGCATAGAGATCGGCCGCGAGGGCCGTCTCGGCGGGTGTGCCGGTTCCGAGTTCGGACGAGGTAGATGCTTGCACGCATGCAAGTATTGCACAACACTAGTGTTTTTGCCAGCGAAACCCTAGCTGTGGCTCGTGACCGGCGCTTCTCGATTCCTGACCGGTCTGGTCACCTAAGGCTGAAGCAGGTCGGTGCTGGAGCTCTGGCGCTCATGCCCAACGTGGATCGACGCCGAGCGAATCGAGGACGGCTGCGTCAGCGACGCATCGGTGCCCGCGCGTGACGCGGTCCCGATCGTGTATTCGCCGGGGCGGAAGTCGACCGACACCTGCGTTGTGCCCTGCGGATTGATCGGCGCGGTGCGCGCCAGCGGAGACCCCTGCCCCGATTTGGAGATCGCCAGCGCCTGGGCGGTGGTCGCCTGGTTGGTGACGATGAACACCACCGGGCCGGCGCCGACCGACGCCGGCGATACCGAGACGTGCGAGTCGTTGACGTAAACGGTCAGGTTGACCGGGGTCGGGGGCCGGAGCTGCCTCGCAGATTTACCGCCCGTGCTGCCGCACGCGGAGATCACGAGCACGCTTGCCCCGACGACGCCAATCATCCTGATACGCATTCGCGCTGCGCGCTCTCCTCTCGGATCACCTCGGCAACCGCGCCGGTCACCTTTATGGTCAATCCGGCGGAAACCCTATCCGAGAAGGGATCCTGCTTCTAGTCAAGTCCCGGCGCTCGGCGGCGCGAGCGACTCTCGCTCGCTCTCGAGCCGGCGAAGTTCGGACTGCAACTGCTCCCAGGATTCGGATTCGACGCGCTCGTACTCCTCGCCGGTCAGCTCACGCAGCCGCTCGGTGTAAGCCGTCCATGCCTGGCGGGTCTCGGCGTCCAGCTCGTGCGGCTGCTCGGTGTCTGGTGCGACGGGCGTCAATTGATGACTCCTTTGCATGGTGGGCCTGACCGATGCTACTCACCACGGCGGTCATCTGGGCCCGGTCGGGCGGTGAGAACGCGCACGCACCTGCAAGCCTCCGTGCACGCCGTCCGGGCCCGGGCGTATCACCGGTGCGATGGAGCTGCTCTGCGCCCCCATCGCGACCGCGGAGTTCATCGTGCTCGACACCGAGACCAACGGCCTCGGCGGCGAGGAGTGCGAGCTGACGGAGGTCGGCGCGGTGCTGGTCGGCGGGGGCGAGCTCCACGACCGCTGGAGCTCGCTGGTGCGCACCAGCGCCCCATTGCGCCGTGGGATCCAGCGCTTCA
Organism: Solirubrobacteraceae bacterium; assembly: GCA_050997795.1. Classification (GTDB taxonomy): domain Bacteria; phylum Actinomycetota; class Thermoleophilia; order Solirubrobacterales; family Solirubrobacteraceae; genus Palsa-465. The sequence goes on from JBPCQU010000118.1 coordinate 1,384, forward strand.
CGGGCATCACGCAGGCGATGGTCGACGGCGCACCGCCGCTCGAGGCGGTGCTGCCGCGGGTCTCAGAGCTGCTTCCCGACCGCGTGATGGTGGCCCACAACGTCGCCTTCGACCGCCGCGTACTGCGCCAGGCGTTCGGGCGGGTGGGCCTGGCGTGGCCCGATCCGCCGGCGATCTGCACCGCGGCGCTGGCTCGCGCGCTGCTGCCGCTACAGCGCGAGCGGCGGCTGACGGTGCTCGCCGACGCGCTCGGGATCGAGGTTCGCCAGGCCCATCGGGCGCTGGCCGACGCCGAGACCTGCGCCCGGGTGCTTTGTGCGCTGTTTCCGCGACTGTGCGCGAACGCGTCGACCGTGGCGGACGCGCTCAAAGTCCTGGCCCCCCGGCGACGCGCGAGGCGCAGGCCCGCCGCGAAGGCCAGCGGCGGGTGGCTGCTCGATAGCCGGCGTCCGCCGCAGCCCATCGAGACGACGATGCCCGACTTCGGCGAGCTCCCGCGCGACCCGGGCGTGTACCTGTTCCGCGATCACGCCGGGCGGGTGCTGTACGTCGGCAAGTCCGTCTCGATCCGCAGCCGCGCTCGCTCCCATTTTGCGCCTTCGGTCGTGCCCGCCGCCTGGACAGCGCACGCGTCGGTGGTCGACTACCGCACCACGCGTTCCGAGCTCGGTGCCCTGGTGCTCGAGAACCGGTTGATCAAGGAGCTCGGTCCGCCCGGCAACCAGCGCTTGACCCGCCGCGACGACCGGCTCGTCTACATCCGCTGCCGGCTCGACATCCCGTATCCGATCCTCGAAGTCAATCCCGACCCGGCGGCCGGGCACGCGGTCACGATCGGGCCCGTGCGCGGACGACGGCTCGCGCTCGAGCTGGTCGAGCAGCTCGACTCGCTGTTCGGGCTGCGCCACTGCGGCCGGCGCCTGCCGCGGCGTGAGCATCCCTCGGCTTACGGGCAGATGGGCCGCTGCCTATCGCCGTGCCTGGGTGATCTGGATCCGAACCTCTACCGGCGCCGGCTCGACGAAGTTCTGCGGTTATTCGGAGGCGAACACGCGGAGTCTCGGCCGGGGCAGCCGCTGCTGGACCACATCGAGTGCCAGATGAAGCTGTCCGCCGCCGCCCAGCGCTTCGAGCGCGCCAGCACACTGCGTCGCCGACATCAGCGGTTGCGCACCCTCCTCGAGCGCCTGGGCGGGGTCCTCGAGGCGACCCACGCCCGCCCGCGACTTCTGCTCGCCGGGCACCAGGGCGGGACCGGCCTCGACGGCTTCTGGATTTCAGGCGGAAGGCTGGTCGACTGGGGCCCGCTCGACAGCGACGACTTCGACCGGGTCGGGTCACGGACGGCAGCGGCACTAGCCCGCGGTGGACGGCTGGACGAGCTGGGCGCGCACGTCCCGCCTGGGGAGATAGACGAGGTCCGGATCGTGGGCACGTGGCTGGCCTCGCACCCCGACACGCCCCAGCTCACGCTGCGCCCAACACCGGACCGGGGCGTGCTCGGGGCGTTCCTCGAGCGCGCTTCAGCGTTCGAAGGGAAGCTCGACGACGACCGCCTCGAGCTCGTCGGGGCCGACGGTCACGTCGGACCCGGGAGGAGCCTCACGCCGGACGAGCGCCAGCCCGATGCGGCCGAGCGTGGGTGACGCGGCGACGCTCCCGAGCCGGCCCACGACCCGGCCGCCGAGCGTGATCTCGGCGCCGCTGGCGGCGGCCCCTGACAGCCGCAGCCCACGCAGCTGGCGGTTTGGCTTGCCCCGGTAGTAGAGGCGCGCAACCGTCTCCTGACCGACGTAGCAGCCTTTGGTGAACGAAACCGCGCGGGCGTTGAGGCCGGCCTCCTGCGGGATCACCGTGTCGTCGAGGTCGATCCCGTAGCGAGGGCGCCCGCGCTCGACCCGAACGCAGTCGGCGACTGCGTCCGAGACCGGATCCGCGCCGGCCCGCTCGAGCGCCTGAGCGAGCGAGTCGGTGTCGCCGGCGTCGCAGAACAGGTCGATGCCCATGTCGGTCCGGACCGCGCGGGCGGGGATCCCGGCGACGTCGGTCGCCGTGTGCGTGTGCTCGGTGGCGGTGAGGCCCTGGACCCCCGCGACCTGGTCAGCGGACGGCCCGAGCAGCGACAGCAGCCCGCGCTGGACGGTCAGCTTCTGCAGCTCGACGTCGTAACCGACGCTGAAGCGGCGGATCATGTTGAACAGCTCCTGCAGCGCCACGCGCTCGGTGTCGAGCAGGAGCTCGTGTTCGGTGTCGAGGATCCGCAGGTCGCCGAGCATCTTGCCCTTGGGCGTCAGGAACGCGGCGTAGCAGCCGCGGCCCGGCGTCAGCGCCTCGACGTCGTTTGACACCTGGCCCTGGAGGAAGGACTTGGCATCCGGGCCGACCAGAGCCAGCTTGCCGCGCTCGGAGCGGTCGACCAGGGCGCATCCCTCGGTGATCGCCGCGTATTCGGAGCCGGTTGTGTCGAGCGAGCTCACCGCCTGCAGAGGATAGGACCACGCTTCTTCTATCTAGCCAAAGTTCAGGTTTAGGGACACCATAACCTTTGTGTCTTCGCACCACGAGGCCAATCCGCTGCGCTCGCCGGCGGTCGAGGACTACGCGAAGGCGATCTATGCGCTCGAGCGCCAGGGCCGGGTGCCGGTCAGCACCAACGCGCTCGCGCAGCGAATCGGAGTCACAGCGGCGTCCGCCTCCGGGATGATCAAGCGGCTGGGCGAGCTCGGTCTCGTCTCCCACGAGCCCTATCGCGGCGTCGCCCTGACCGAGGCCGGCCGGCGCGTCGCGCTCGAGGTGATCCGCCACCACAGGCTGCTCGAGCTGTATCTGGTGCGGACCTTGGGGGTGCCGTGGGATCGCGTGCACGCGGAGGCGGAGGTCCTCGAGCACGTCCTCTCCGAGGAGCTCGAGGAGCTGATCGCCGCCAAGCTCGGTGACCCCACCCA
>JBPCQU010000213.1:0-2718 GCA_050997795.1 Solirubrobacteraceae bacterium
CCAGTTCGATCCGATACGGGCTACGCCTCGGCATCAACTCCCCTTCACGAGAGGACAGGATGCCACCCACGCTACGACGACGGGCGGACGCTAATACGTTGCCTTATTTACGTAGAAGAGCACTTAGTGGCCCCGGTGAGCGGGCGCCGCGCTGCGGCACTGAGCCGGCGGTAGACAGCTCGACGGCGTCTGGGACGCCACCACGTGGTCGGCGAGGGGGCGTTCGAGCCCTCCCTCCTCGCGCTCGGAAGCGCCGAAGTCGACCACCCACCCGTGCTCGCGCAGGATCGAGACCGCGCCACCCGCGCTATTGTCCGACCGCCAAACATGAGCGTGCTGAACCTCGAAACGGTGGAGTGCAAGCGATCCGGGCGCGTCGCGTGGATCGTGATGAATCGCCCGGAGGCGCTCAACGCATGGACCACGCAGCTCGGCCGGGACATGAGCGAGGCGCTCGACGACGCCGCCGCCGACCCGGAAGTTCGGACGATTGTGCTCACCGGCGCGGGGCGCGCGTTCTCCTCGGGCGCGGACCTGAAAGCCGGCCACAAGGTCGGCGAGAATGGCTCGCCCGACGTGCTGACGCCGCTGCGCGAGGTCTACAACCCCCTGATCTTGCGCGTGCGGAGGGTCGACAAGCCCGTGATCGCGGCCGTCAACGGGCCGGCCGTGGGGATCGGCTGCTCGCTGGCGTTGGCCGCCGACCTGATCGTGGCCGCGCGCTCGGCCTACTTCCTGCTCGCGTTCGTCAACATCGGGCTCGGGCTGGACGGCGGCGCCTCGCAGAGCCTCGTGGCGCGGGTAGGTCACGCGCGCGCGTTTGAGATCGCCTACCTCGGGGAGCGCATCGCAGCCGAGCGGGCGCTGGGCTGGAACATGATCAACCAGGTCGTCGACGACGAGCGACTCGGGGAGCGGGTGGGCGAGCTCGCAGCACGGCTCGCGGCCGGGCCCCCGGGCTCTTATGCGACCATCAAGCGCACGATCAACGATCGCGCCTACGCGGGCTTCGAGGAACTGCTCGAGCTCGAGGCGGTGCTCCAGCAGGAGCGCGCCGAATCCAAGGACTTCCTCGAGGGCGTCATCGCGTTCATGCAGAAGCGCCCGGCGAGCTTCAGCGGGAGCTGAGCGGCGGCGAGCCACCGGCGTCAGTGACGATGAACCTCGCCCAGATCCTGGTCGACTCTGCCGAGCGTGAGCCCGATCACGTCGCGATCAAGCTCGACGATGTCGAGCTCACCTACGCCCAGCTCGACGGCGCCAGCGCCCACATCGTCGGCCTGCTCGCCGAGCACGGGTTCTCCGCCGGGGATCGCGTCGGAATCATGCTGCCGAACGTCCCCTACTTCCCCGTCTGCTACTACGGAGTGCTGCGGGCCGGCGGCGTGGTCGTGCCGATGAACGTGCTGCTCAAGAAGCGTGAGGTCGCGTTCTACCTCGAGGATTCCGGCGCGAAGCGGCTGTTCGCCTGGGAGGGGTTCGCCGAGGATGCGCGGGCTGGCGCGAGCGAGGCCGGCGCCGAGTGCGTGCTGGTGGCGCTGGGGAAGTTCGAGAAGCAAGTGGGCAGCGCCGAGCCGGTCACCGAGGTGGCGCAAACCGAGGACGACGACACGGCGGTGATCCTGTACACGTCGGGCACGACGGGCACGCCGAAGGGGGCGGAGCTCACGCACGCCAACCTGAGTCGAAACGCCGAGGAGGCGCGCGGCCTGTTCGGACTCGGCACCGAAGCGGTCACGCTCGGAGCCCTGCCGCTGTTTCACTCCTTCGGCCAGACGTGCGCGATGAACGCGACGGTCGGTGGCGGCGGGACGTTGACGCTGATCCCCCGCTTTGACCCGGGCAAGGCGCTCGAAATCATGCAGCGCGACCGCGTGAACATCTTCCAAGGCGTGCCGACGATGTACGGCGCGATGCTGCATCACCCCGAGCGCGATCGCTACGACACATCCTCGCTCGAGGTCTGCGTCTCCGGGGGGTCGGCGATGCCGGTCGAGCTGATGCGCGGCTTTGAGGAGGCCTTCGGGTGCAAGGTGCTAGAGGGCTACGGGCTCTCGGAGAGCTCGCCGGTGGCGTCGTTCAACCATCCCGACCGCGAGCGCAAGCCGGGCTCGATCGGCACCCCGATCGAGGGCGTCGAGATGAAGGTGGTCGACGAGGACGGCCAGGAGCTGGCACAGGGCGAAGTGGGCGAGATCGTGATCCGCGGCCACAACGTAATGAAGGGCTACTTCAAGCGCGACGAGGCGACCGCCGAGACGATCAAGGACGGCTGGCTGCACACCGGTGACCTGGCCAAGGTCGACGAGGACGGCTACTTCTTCATCGTCGACCGCAAGAAGGACCTGATCATCCGCGGCGGCTACAACGTCTATCCGCGGGAGATCGAGGAGGTGCTCTACGAGCACCCCGCCGTGCGCGAGGCGGCGGTGCTCGGCCTGCCCCACGACGACTACGGCGAGGAAGTCGGCGCCGCGGTCGCGCTCAAGGACGGCGAAGATGCGAACGCCGAGGAACTCCGCGACTTCGTCAAGGGGCAGGTGGCGGCCTACAAGTATCCGCGCCGGATCTGGTTCGTCGGGGACCTTCCCAAGGGGCCGACGGGCAAGATCCTCAAGCGCGAGATCGAACCGCCCGAGCAGGATTGAGCGCCGCGGCCGACGTACGGGTCCGCGTCGCCGCCGCGGCCGACGTCGGGCTGATCTTCTCGCTGATCGT
>JBPCQU010000290.1:0-7892 GCA_050997795.1 Solirubrobacteraceae bacterium
CGACGCCTCGGACGCGGCCGAGGTAGTCCGCCAGAGCGAGGCGAAGCGCTTGGGCTCCGCGCGGGTCGCCGTAGCCGAGGTCGGCGTCGGTGATCGTCGCGAGCGCCTCGCGCAGCGAACGCAGCCATGCCGCTCGCGGGAACGTTGAGACGTCAGGCACGCTGGGACGGAAGTCGAACCGCGGACGCGGCGTGGCCGGCGCCACCACCACCGGCGCCTCACTCGCAACCGCCGCCGCGTCCGAGACACGGGGGCGGGCGCCCTGCCGAAGGCTCAGATAGCCCTCGGCCGCCAGCTGGGCATAGGCGTCCACCACGACTCTCCGCGAAACGCCGAGCTGGCGCGCCAGATCACGTGTGGACGGCACCCCTGCCCCTGGTCGCAGGGCACGATCTCGGATCGCCCGCCGAAGCTGGTTCTCGATCTGCGCCCCGAGCGTCCGGGAGCCACCGCGGCTCACGGAGAGGAGCAGCTCTAGTGGCTGACTGGTCTCGTCCAAGGCGATGATTGTGGATCTTCAATATGCACCAGTAAAATCCTAGCATCGGGGCATGCACTCGATCGCGTCATCCGCCGGCGTACGACGCCTGTTCGCCACCTCGATCCTCGCGCGGTTGCCGCTGGCGATGCTCAGCATCGGGCTGCTGGTCCATGCCCAGCACCTGACCGGCTCGTTCGCCGCGGCTGGCGTGGTCACCGGCGTCTACGCGATCGCGCTCGGCGTCGGCGGGCCGCTGCTCGGGCAGCTCGTCGACCGGCGTGGACAGACCTCGGTGCTGCTGGCCAGCGCCACCGTGGCCGCTGCCCTGCTGGTGACGATCGCGGTGCAGCCGGTGGGCGCTTCGCTTGCCGTCCTTATCGCGCTCGCAGCCGGCATCGGGATGGCCGAGCCGCCGGTCGGCGCCTGCCTGCGAACCCAACTTCCAGCCGTGATATCCGACCCCAGCGCCGTCCGCGCCGCCTACGCCGTCGAGGCGTCGGTCGTCGAGCTGACGTTCATCTTCGGGCCGCCGCTCGCGCTCTGCATCGGTGCACTGTGGTCCACCGGCGCGGCCGTCGCGGCGGGTGGGATCGTCCTGCTGCTCGCGACCGCCGCGTTCGCCGCGCAACCGGCCTCACGCAGCTGGCGGCCGGCGCCGGCGCAACGGCGACCGCGCGGAGGCTCGCTGCGCACGCCGGCGATGCGAACGCTGGTGATCATCCTGATCGCCGTCGGCGTGCTGCTCGGTGCCGACGAGGTCGCTGTCGTGGCGGCCGCCAAGACGCTTGACAGCACGACGGCCGCCGCCCCGCTGCTCGCCCTCTGGGGCGTCGGGTCGTTCGCGGGCGGTCTGCTCGCCGCCCGCCTCGGTGGTGGAGCCCGCACCGCCGCCGGGTTCACGCTCGTCCTCGGCGCGCTCACCGCCGGACACCTAGCCCTGATCCCAGCGGCCGGCAGCCTCCTTGCGCTCGGGGGCGTGCTGCTGCTCGCCGGCGCCGCGATCGCGCCGACCGAAGCCACCATCTACGTGATGGTCGACCACGCCGCCCCGGCCGCGACCATCACCGAGGCCTTCGCCTGGCTCGCCACCGCGATGGCAGTCGGCGGTGCCGCTGGAGCGGCGAGCGCCGGCCTACTCGTGGAACGTGCCGGGCCCACGGCAGGCTTCGCGCTCGCCGGCGGCGCCGGCGCACTCGCGATGCTCACCACCGTGCTCCGGTCGCGCACCCTCGCGCCTCGCGAGGCGCCCGTAATCACCCTCATCGACACCGACACCGATAAGCAGCTCGCCCAGCAGGCAGCCGCCGGATGATGCCCGTGACTCTCTTCGACCGCGCCACCACACGCTTTCAGTCCATACAACTGCCAACCCCAAGGAGACACTATGACCACCCTGCCGATCATCGACCATGCCCCGCAGCGACTCGCCGGCACGCGCTGGCGGCTCGACCCCTCAGCCTCCAGCGCCGAGTTTCAGGTCCCGCACTTCTGGGGTCTCGTTACCGTCACGGGACACTTCGAGCGCCTCGACGGCCGCCTCGAGATCGACGAAAGCCGACAGCTCCAGATGACGCTGACGATCGACCCCGCCAGCCTCCACACCGGCATCGGCAAGCGCGATAAGCATCTACGCTCCGCCGCGTTCTTCGACACACAGAACCACTCTGAGGTGCGCTTCCGCTCAACCAGCGTGAGCAACGCAGGCGAGCACCAGTTCCGCGTCGAAGGCGAGCTCGAAGTCGCAGGCGAGCGCGTGCCGCTACAACTCGACCCTATGATCCACCAGACCGACGACCAGCTGGACATCGAGGCGACCACGACCGTCGATCAGCGCAAGCTGGGCATGACATGGAGCCCACTCGGAATGACCAGGACCCCGGCCACTCTCACCGTCCACGTGCGCCTGCGACAAGAGTCATGAGCACCGAGACGATCGCCAAGCCCAAACCGCGCTGAGGTTCGATGAGCGCCGTAGCCTTGGCCCGGACTGATGACGGGATCCGAATGGAGGGGCTGGCCAAGACCTACCGCGGCCCCCACGGACCTATTCACGCGGTGCGGGGGATCGACGTTTCGATCGCCGCCGGTGAGACCGCCGCACTGCTCGGCCCGAACGGCGCCGGCAAGTCGACCACGATCGACATGCTGCTCGGGCTGGCTAAGCCCGACGGCGGCAGGGTCTCGGTCTTCGGCCGCGCGCCGCGTGACGCCGTCGACGACGGTCTCGTCGGCGCGATGCTGCAGACGGGCGAGCTGATCCGCGACCTCACGGTGCGCGAGATCATCGCGATGGTGGCCTCGCTGTATCCGGATCCGATGGACGTCGACGAGGCGCTTAAGCTCACCGGGCTCAAAGACACCGCCGGGCAGAGAACGCAGAAGCTCTCCGGCGGGCAGACCCAGCGGGTCCGGTTCGCCCTCGCGCTGGTCAGCAATCCCGACCTGTTGGTGCTCGATGAGCCGACGGTCGCGATGGACGTCGAGGGGCGGCGCGAGTTCTGGGTGATCATGCGCGGGTTCGCCACGCGCGGCAGGACGGTGCTGTTCGCCACCCACTACCTGGAGGAGGCTGACGCCAACGCCGACCGGGTGATCCTGATGGCCCGCGGGTTGGTTGTCGCCGACGGCCCGCCGACTGAGATCAAGGCGCGCGTCGGAACGCGGACGATCCGCGCGACGCTCCCGGATGTCGATCCGGCAAGGCTGGCAACGTTGCCTGGCGTAGCTGCGGCGGACCGGCACGGGGACGGAGTGATCCTGAGATGCACGGATTCCGACCGGGGTATCCGGGAGCTGCTCGCGGCCTACCCGCTCGCTCGGGACATCGAGATCACGGGGGGAAGTCTCGAGGAGGCGTTCCTCGAGCTGACCGGAGATCCGCAGACCGAGCAGCCAAATTTGGTGGCGTGATGAGTGGGATCGCGTACACCGGCTACGAGCTGCGGCGCACGTTCCGCAACAGGCGCTTCCTCCTGTTCTCGCTGGGATTTCCGCTGGTCTTCTACTTCCTGGTGGCGGTGCCGCAGAGGCACATCCACAGCTTCGGGGGCACCGGCCTGTCCGTTCCGCTCTATTACATGGTCGGGCTCGCCGCGTTCGGCACGATGGTCTCGATGATCTCGACCGGCGCTCGGATCGCCGGGGAGCGCCAGGCCGGCTGGACCCGCCAGCTGCGGATCAGTCCACTGTCCGTGCGCGCCTACTTCAGCGCCAAGGTGTTGACGGGATACGGGATGGCGCTGGCGAGCCTCCTGCTGCTCTATGTCTCGGGCACGGCGCTCGGCGTCAGCCTGCCTGCCGGGCACTGGCTAGAGATGACCGGTCTGATCCTGGTCGGTCTGCTGCCGTTCGCCGCGCTGGGCATCCTCATCGGCCATCTCGTGACCACCGACTCGGTCGGCCCGGTGATTGGGGGCGGAGTCTCGCTGCTCGCCTTCCTGGGAGGCACGTGGTTCCCGATCACGAACGGATTCCTGCACACCGTGGGGCAGTTTCTGCCTTCGTGGTGGCTCGTTGAAGCCAGCCATGTTGCGCTCGACGGCCAAGGATGGAGCGTCCGCGGCTGGATCACCGTTGCTGCCTGGACCGCGATCCTCTCCGCCGGCGCCGGTTGGGCCTACCGGCGGGACACGAATCGGGTGTAGTTGGAGGCCGGCTGCGTCGGCTTGGTGAGTTTGTGACGTAGCTCGTAGTAAGACCGTCATTTCTGGCTAAGCCTGGAGGGGGCGCGAGTTCCGACAGGCCACGTGGTTCCGGGTGCACCGCAGCCGCGGTCCGGACTGGGCGGCTCTCGGCACCGCCCGGCTCAGCACCCTGTTGCGCGTCATGTTTTGGGGCGCACCGCTGTGCGGCTTAGGGCTATGGTTATGCATCGCTGAGCTGCGTGGTCATCCGAAGGTGGCGGATCCAGCGGATCGGCTAGCGCCCGGAACGCTCATGGCGCTGCTGGCCATGGGACTGGCGGTGTTCGCGATCGCCATCGACTCCACAGCGCTGAGCGTCGCTCTGCCTCGGATAGAGAGTGACTTCAAGGTCGATGTCTCGACCGTCCAGTGGGTGATCAACGCCTATGGGCTGGTGTTCGGGGTGCTGATCGTCGCGGGTGGGCGGCTTGCGGACATGTTTGGGCGGCGGCGGATGTTCCTGCTGGGCGCGGTGCTGTTCGCCGCGTTCTCGTTACTGGGCGGCGCAGCGCCGAACGCCGGTTGGCTGATCGCGGCGCGAGCGTTGATGGGGATTGGCGCGGCGCTCATGTGGCCCGCCACGCTCGGCATGACCTATGCCGCGCTGCCGGCGCGCCGGGCTGGGCTGGCGGGAGGCCTGATCCTCGGCGTGGCGGGCATCGGCAATGCGCTCGGACCATTGATCGGGGCCGCGCTGACCGACGGGCGCAAGCTGGCGTTGGGTGCTGTTCTTGAATCTCCCAGTAGCGGTGATCGCGTGCGCGGTGACCTGGCCAAGGTTCACCAGCCGCACGACCACGGCGTCCGTGAGCGGATCGACTACGCCGGAATCGTCACCCTGTGCGCGGGATCGTTCGCGCTGCTGGTGGCGCTGGACCAGGTGACCGCCTTGGGCTTTGGCGACTGGCGCGTGATCGTGCTGATGGTTGCGTTCGTACTGCTGATCGGGAGCTTTCCGTTCATCGAGCGGCGGATGCATGTTCATGCGCTGATCCCGCCAGACGTGGCCCGCAACCAGCAGTTCGCCGCCGCGTGTGTGGCGATCTCCCTGCTAGCCGCGGGCTTTTTTGCCTCGCTGCTGTACCTGCCGCAGTTCATGCAGAAGCTGCTCGGCTACTCACCGCTGAAAGCGGGCGTGGGACTCCTGCCGATGATGCTTGTCTACGGCGGCGTTTCATTTCTCGCCGGAGCCCTGTATGGGCGTCTGGGGGCCAAGCTCATCACCTCCGCGGGCGCGGCGTGCATGGCGATCGGCCTGTTCCTGCTTTCGTTCGTCACGGCGAGCTCTGGCTACGGCGCGATCGTCGCCGGGATGGTGGTATTCGGCGCGGGGCTGGGGTTGTTCATCTCCTCAGTCACGACCGCGGCGATCACCACGGTGGACTCCTCCAGGACGAGTCTGGCGGGGGGGTTGCTGCACATGCTGCAGCTGACGGGAGGCGCGATCGGGTTGGGGCTGAGCACGGCGATCTTCACCTCTGCCTTCCATGGCACCGTCGATAGCGCGAAGCTAGCCGGCGCGCTCACCCCGCCACAGGAGCACGCGGTCAACGGCATCCTCGCGGGCACCGCCTCACCGCAGCAGCTGGTGCAGCACTACCCGCACGCCGCCGGCGCGCTCGATCGTCTCTCCCGCGACGCTTTTGCCACCGGCATGCATTCCAGCTTCCGCGTCGCCGCCGGACTTGCTGCGGTCGGATTCCTCGTCGCTGTCGGCTTCATCGGCGGGCGGATCCCCCTGCGTACCGAGCCCGCGGCCGAGGTGGCGGCCGACGCCTCGGCCCATAGCTGAGGATCTCCCCCCAGCCCCCCGGTGTTCCTCGGGAGCGGCTCACCGGGCGAAGGCGCCTGGTCGGGTCGGGCACGACTGGACCTGACGCTATGACGTGCGCACGGGAGTAGAGTCGGGTCACCCCGGTCTGTGAACGAGGAGAGAGCTATGGCGAGCCTGCTGGACTTGACCGTCCAGGGTGACGTCGGGACGATCAGCGACGAGTCCAAGCTGCCGCAGATCAAGCTGATGACCCCGCTTGAGCTGTACCGGCTGTGGGAGCGCCAGAACTGGGCCTCCCACGAGATCGACCTCGGCACCGATCGGCGGGACTGGGAGTCACTCGGCGAGGCTGAGCGCGAGCAGATGCTGTACGGGTTGTCGGCGTTCTTTGTCGGCGAGGAGCGGGTCACGAGCCAGTTCTCGGGGCTGGTGCTGGCGGCCGAGGACAAGCACGAGGAGGCGTTCCTACTCACTCAGCAAGTCGACGAGGCCCGCCACGCCCAACACTTCAACCGCCTGTATGACGAAGTGCTCGACTTCGACGGCCAGTTTGAGGATCGCCTCGAGCGCGCTCGCGCGTATCTCAGCGACGCTTACTTTGAGCTGTTCGACGGCTACCTCGTCGAGGATCACCGCAGGCTCCTGGCCGATCCCGGCAGCGTCGAGGCCAAGCTCGATTTCATCACCACCTACCACATGGTGATCGAGGGCACGCTCGCGCTGACCGGCCAGCACTTTCAGACCATGCGGCTCGAGCGCCGCGGAATCCTTCCCGGGCACCTGGAGGCGTTCAAGCGGATCGCCCAGGACGAGCACCGTCATGTCGCCTACGGCACCTGGTATCTGCAGCGCAAGGCGCGTGACCCCGAGCTGGCCAAGCGCGTGCAGGACAAGCTCGTGCAGACTCTGCCGGCCGCGGCCGGCGTAATCGTTCCGCCAGGCCTAGACGCAGACGAGGAAGACGAGTACCTCGGCGCGACCCCGCGGGAGCGCAGCGAGTTCGCCTATCGCGCCCTGGCGCGGCGGCTGAAGGTGATCGGGATCGGCCTGCCGGCCGTCGCAGCCTGAGGCTAGCGGTGCGCGCGCATCAGGGGTCAGGATGTGTCTCCTCCCACCGCAGCGCGGCCGCCGCGGCGCTGGCCGAGCCGCGGGGGCGGTCCCAATCCCAGCCGGCCTTCGGCGACGCCTCGCGGTCGTGGTGAGCGTCCTCGGGCACGTCGATCTCGATTCGTTCATCTTCGATCTTGCTGAGGGAATCGGCGAGGTAGCGCTTGCGCGCCGGATGGCTGAGATACGTCGACAGCGAGTCGTCCGAGAGCTTTACGATCAGCGCGTGCGTGAAGCCGTGATCGGCCTCGCTGCGGTTGCGCCCGAGCGTCACCCGTTCCACGCTGTCGATCTCCTCGACCAACTGATGGGCTTGGCCAAACGCCTCGTCGATCTGGGCGTCGGTGGTCCCAGGCTTCCACTTCAGCAACACGATGTGCTGGATCACGTCCCAGCCTCCTCTCGGTCGGATGTCCCTCGCCTCAATGCTATTCGCGCTCGACGGCGACGGTGAGTGGGCCAGGCGTTCAGCGGCAGCCGTCGCGTGAACCGCTCAGGCCGCCGCGGCCTCCGCCTGTCCGAGCCTGGACTGTCGCACCTACAATGGCTCGGGCTCGCCCCCATGGTCTAGCGGTCAGGACGCCTGCCTTTCACGCAGGAGAACGCCGGTTCGAATCCGGCTGGGGGTACTGAAGGTTCTCCCTGGTGTTGGGCTGGTTTCGGGATTCAGCACGTGTTCGTCGGCAGCTGGGGGTGCGAGTCGGGCAACGGTTGCGGGCAACGGTTCGGGATCCCACGTGCACCATGTAAGCGCCTCCCGGCGTGACGCCGCTCGTGGGCGGGAAGGCGAACTCGCGGCAACGACGCGACCGCTCGTGTCCTCACGTGGCGAGCGGATCGTCGCCAA
>JBPCQU010000006.1:0-5116 GCA_050997795.1 Solirubrobacteraceae bacterium
AGTCGATGCGATCGATCGCCGGGCGGCTGAGTCGCTCACCGTCGACGGTCAGCCGTGAGCTTTCGCGCAACGCCGGCTGTGGCGGTCAGAGCTACCGCGCGACGACGACGCACGCGCTGGCCTCTGAGCTCGCGAGCCGGCCCACGCCCGCCAAGCTGGCGGTCAACCTCGAGCTGCGCAAGCTGGTGGAGGCAGACCTGGCCTGCAAGTACTCTCCGGAGCAGATCGCTGGGCGCTTGCGGGTCAAATTCCCCGACTCGCCGGAGATGCGGGTGTCGACCGAAACGATCTACCAATCGCTGTATGTCCAGTCCCGCGGGGCGCTGCGCCGCGACCTGACGCGGTGCCTGCGCACCGGGCGCGCGATGCGCCGACCGTGCCGCCAGGCCGGGCAGCGCAAGAACCGGATCCCGGACATGATCAACATCACCGAGCGCCCCGCCGAAGCCGACGATCGGGCGGTGCCCGGCCACTGGGAGGGCGACCTGATCATCGGCAAGCGCAACCTCACAGCGATCGGCACGCTGGTCGAGCGGACCACCGGCTACACGATGCTGGTGCACCTCCCCGACGGCTATAAGCCCGAGCAGGTCCGCGACGCGCTCGCGACCAAGATCCAGACCATCCCCGAGATCCTCAGAGCGTCACTGACCTGGGACCAGGGCCCCGAGATGCGCGACTGAAAACAGGTCAGCGTCGAGGCTGACATCGACATCTACTTCTGTGACCCGCACGCACCATGGCAACGCGCCACCAACGAGAACACCAACGGCCTGCTGCGTCAGTACTTTCCGAAGGGCACTGACCTGTCAGTGCACAGCGCCACCGACCTCGACTGGGTCGCGACCGAGCTCAACGACCGGCCCCGCAAACGGTTAGGCTTCATGAAACCGATCGAGGAGATCGGACCACTACTGTTGCGATAACCGCCAGAATCCGCCCCTCCTTGTGCGAGACAGCTCGGGTTGACGCCTGCGGAACCGGCGGCTACGAACGCCCGCCGCTGGCGACCGCAGCGCCGCCGAGGCCGATCAGCAACAGGCCAGAGCTGCCACGCTGGCGCGCCCACCAGCGCGGCGAGCGGCGCACCAGCACGCCGAGCCGACCGGAGAGCACTGCGACCAACACGTCGGTCGAGGATCCGACCGGCTCGCGCACGGCGCCGGCTATTGCTGGGCGTCGTTGTCGTTGTCGTTGTCGTTGTCGTCGGCCGGTGCGTACGTGCTGCGCGCGGTTCGGCGAATGTCGCCGTCGACGCGCGCCTGGCGAAGCGCCTCGCGAAACACCCCGGGGCCCCAGTAGCGCGCGCCGACGAGGGTGGCGAGCTGCCGACGGTCGGTGGAGCCGTGCTCGTCGAGCGCCCGCTGGATGGTCAGGATCTGATCGTCAAGGACTTGCTCTGATACGGGTGCCGCGTCGGCCGGGACGCGCGCCGTGGGGAAGCCCCCCGGGCCGGGCCGGTAACGGCGAAGACCGCTGCGCTCGCGCTGCCGGCGGCGCTCGGTCCGGGCGCGGATGCGCTCCTCCGCGGCGTCGCGATCGCTCTCCTCGTCGCCACCGCGGCCCACCTCCAGGGCGGGGCGCCCCTCGCGACTCTCGCCCTCCTCGGCAACCTCGCCGGCGCCCGGCTTGGCGTCAGTGGCGGTCAGCGGCTGGGCGATGTCCTCGAGTTGCCTCCCCGCGGCCTTGACGCCGAACAGTAGTTCGGCGACGCCGCCGAGTGCCATCACCGCCGCGCCGATGAAGAATCCGATCGCGACCTGGTCCTTTTTGCCGGTCGCGATCAGGTGTCCGAACAGCAGCGGACCGGTGATTCCCCCGACCGCGGTGCCGATCGCGTAGAAGAACGCGATCGCGAGCGCGCGGGTCTCCATTGGGAAGATCTCTGACGCGGTCAGGTAGGCGGCGCTAGCGCCCGCCGAGGCCAAAAAGAAGACCACGACGATGAGCGCGATGAACGACTCCGCCGTCAACGCGACCGAGACGAACACGATCCCGAGCACCACCGCAACCGCCGCCGACCCGAGATAGGTGGCGCTGATCATCGGCTTGCGCCCGACCGTGTCAAACAGCCGTCCGAGGATCAGCGGACCGAGCAGGTTCCCGATCGCGAAGACGATGATGAACACCGGCACCGTCGCCGCGCTGACGCCGTAGAAGGTCGTGATCAGCGTGCCGAGATTGAACGTCAGGCCGTTGTAGAGAAACGCCTGGCCGACGAACAGCGACAGACACAGGATCGAGCGCTTGGGATACGTCTTAAACGCCACCCGCGCGATCTCCCGAAACGGGATCACCTGGCGCTGGCGTACCCTGATGCTGTCCTGCACCGTCGAAAGCGTCTGGCCCGTCTCGTGTTCGGTCTCCTGCTCGACTCCACCGACGATCGCTTCGGCCTCCTCCTCCCGGCCGTGGATGAACAGCCAGCGCGGGCTCTCGGGTACCTTGCGACGCACCAGGATGATCCCCAGCCCGAGCACCGCGCCGATCCCGAACGCGAACCGCCACCCCAAGTCCTGGGCGAAGATCGCCGTGTCCAGGAACACCAGCGCGGCCGCCGAGCCCGCCGCCGACCCGGCCCAGTAGGAGCCGTTGATGATTAGGTCAACCCGGCCGCGGACCCGCGCCGGAATCAGCTCGTCAATCGCCGAGTTGATCGCTGCGTACTCCCCGCCGATGCCCGAACCGGTGAAAAACCGCGCCAGGTAGAAGAACCAGGGAGCGAACGAGAACGCCGTCACGACCGTCGACACGATGTACACGCCGAGCGTGATCATGAACAGCTTCTTGCGCCCGAACCGATCGCACAGCTGCCCGAAGAACAACGCGCCCGTGCACGCCCCGAACACATACACCGCTGCCGCCGTGCCCACCCCCGAGACGCTCAGGCCGAGACCGCTGCCGTGCTCGGTCAAACGCGCGCCGACCGCCCCCACGATCGTGACCTCGATCCCATCCAGAATCCAGACCGTGCCCAGGCCAATGATGATCCGCCAGTGAAAGCGCGACCACGGCAGCCGATCCAGCCGAGACGGGATTCGCGTATCGATCGTGGCGGTCTGAACGCTCATGACGTGACCACCGCGCACCCCCGGGATACCGTTTGCCAGCACCCCGCGGTGGCGGCCGCACCACCGCGGTCGCCGGTCGGCCCACCACGTAAACGGAGAGCCTGATGCTGCGCTGCAAGGCGTTCGGTCACCGCTACCGATTCTCGGCGGAGGGCGCCGTCATGCGCTGGGAGTGCCAGCGAGGATGCGGCGCGCACGGAAGCAAGACATACCCCTCGCCCGCCGCCGCCCGCCACTACGCCTCCGCCTTTGACCGCGAGGATCGCGAGCAGCTCGGCCGACGTGCTCCGCTGCTGGGAATGTTCCCACTGCGCATCTGGCACAAGATTCACGAACGCTCCCAGCGACGCTAACCGCTCGCAACGAAGCCTGTCAAGTCGATCGAGATCGAGACGACGGTGGTCGCTCTAGTATTGACGGCGGCGCGTCGCGTTGCGCCGAGGGCCAGACGCTTGCGCTGCTTGGGATGAAAGCAGTAGCGCTTCCAAGCTGCGACCCGCTCCAGAAAGACCACGGCGCGGGTCCACGGCCCGGCTCGCCCGAACCGCTCCAATCTGCCATCGACGGGGAGCGGCCGACAGGAGGGCGGTTCACGGAGCCTCGAGACACTGGCTACATAGCAAAGAGAAGAGAGCTCAACGCACCGGCTGAGCTTGACGTTCTTGCGTCCACCGCGCGCTGCCTGGCTGTCTCACGACAGGCTGGTCGCGGCCCGGGAAGCGATCGTCCACGAGGTCGCCAAGCCGGGCCGGTAGAGCGGGCAGTTCGGGGCTAATGCGCGAGCGACGGAGGTCCAGCCGGAAGCGCTGGGCATTTCCAGCGAGGAGCGAACGGTCTCGGCTACCTCCGTCGTCGCGCGGCCCGCGTTGGCGTTGTGCGCCACCTAATGGGTCGTCCGGCGTTCTCGAGTGCCGCGCCATCGTAGGTGGTCGATCTCCGGAGCTCGTGGCGCGTGATGCGGAGCGGTACGGACTCCACCGCGCGGTAGGCGAGCCCTCACTGGATCCGGGTTACGAGCAGGGCGATCTGATCCTCCCGAGGTGCTTGGTCCAGCCGGGCTGGGTCACGTTATGGATGCGCTCACGAATCGTCATGTCCGCGCCCCAATCGAGCTGCCACTTGACTGCGTTGTCTCGGCCGTTGTGTGCGGGTTTGGCCAAGCGCTTCATCGACGACCTCCTGGGGCTCGTCGGCGGGGAGGGGCGCCCGGCGGTCGCGGACGCCGGCGAGGCTGGGCCGATGCTCGCTTGCCTGAGGTACGCCCGGCCATTCGCCGTCGAACATGCCGTGCATCAGGGTGAATCGGCGTAGGTTTCGCGGCGCCTGTCGGGTAACGTTGGTTCGTTAGGCAATTCAAGCAAGGAGACCGAGAATGACCGCCTTGATGCTCCCCATGGCGGCGGTTGGAACGGGAGTTGTCGTGATCGTCGTCGCGATCGCGGTCGTGCTCATAGTTCTGTTGGTGACTGTCTCGATGCGCGGGCGCCAGAGGCGGGGTGCGAAGCTGCGTGATCGGACGCGGCGTGACCTGGGTGAAGCACATGAGCGAGCCGGGCGCGCAGAGCGCGATCGTGATGTTGCGCAAGAGCAGGCTGAGCAAAGGATTGACCGCGACGGATAGCTAGCCCCCGGGAGTTTCGCTAGCCTCGGACGGCCTTTCGCGATGATCCTGGGTCTGGGCTTCGCGTTGGTTTCTGCGCTGGGCACCAACTTGAGCGGCTTGTTCAAGGCGCGCGGCGCGGTGGTGATCGCCCGGCCGATCCAGGTTCGCCATCCGGTGCGCAGCGCCGCCGATCTGTTTCGCTCACGGTGGTTCGCGGTCGGATGGATCCTGGCGCTGTTCGCCTGGGGCCTGCACATCGAAGCGCTCGCGCTCGCCCCCCTCTCCACCGTGCAGGCAATCCTGTCCGGCGGGCTGGTGTTCCTCGCCATACTCGCCGAGCGATTCTTCGGATTTCACCTCGGACGACGTCAATGGGCCGGGATGGCGCTCACCGCCGCTGGACTGGCGATGATCGGACTGACCGCGACCTCAGAGGGACCGC
>JBPCQU010000050.1:0-4415 GCA_050997795.1 Solirubrobacteraceae bacterium
CGGTGGGGGCTTCATCAAGCTCCCCTACGAGCGCGAGCTGCCGACCGAGCTCCTGAAGGCGCTGATGCGGGCAAGGGTCGAGGAGTACGAAGCGACCGGCGCCGGCTGGAACGACCGCTGACCCCGGCCATGTCCAATGACGGTCGCGACTGCCTGGTCGTAGTGGCCGCGCGCCTTCCCGACCCCGGGACTTGACGCGCTCTACGAGGATCGCCGGGCCTGACGAGGATGTTGTCGAGCTTGACAACCTGATCTCGGCGCGGGAGATCGGTCGCGGTCATCAGTCACGGCGCCGGCGCCGAGCACGGCCTGGGTCGGGCGCAGAGGTCAACCGTGACGACGCGACTCGCCTTTCGCGCAGTTAGACCACCAGCCACTCAAGCGTGATCAGCGGTTCGCTGCCGCATCCCGGGCCGGCCCGCGGCGAGCACGCCGGACGGTAGGCATCGGCGGCGCGCGCCTTCGGTTAAAGCTGTGGGCTTCAGGCGGGGCTTGCATGTTGCGCTGGGCTGCGAGAATCGGTGCGACATGTCCGCTCCCGATCGCGGTGATCGCTCCTCGGCCTTCATGGCGGACTCCGTTCCGGTCGATTACGAGCAGCATCTCGTCCCGGCTGTGTTCGAGCCGTGGGCTGAGGGCTGCTCGACGCGGTCGTGATCGCACCCGGCAGCCGAGTGCTCGACGTCGCCAGCGGGACGGGTGTGGTGGCGCGCGCGGTGGCCCGCCGCACCGGTGGCGACGGACATGTGGTGGCCACCGACGTGAGCGGTCCAATGCTGGCGCGCTCGGCGGCTATCGGGGCGCCGAGCGGCGCTGCGCCGATCGAGTACCGGGAGGCGCCAGCCGACGCGCTGCCGTTCGAGGACGGTTGCTTTGACGCGGTGCTCTGCCAGCAAGGCCTGCAGTTCTTCCCGGCGCGCGCAGCCGCCGTCGGCGAGATGCGACGCGTCCTGCGCCCGGGTGGTGTGGCCGGGATCGCGGTGTGGGCAGAAGGGCACCCGCTCGAGCCGTTCGGCGTGTACGGAGATGCGCTGGCCGCTACCGGGGCCGAGGCCCCCTTCCCCAAAGCCTTTGAGAGCGAGACGTTCACTATGGGGCTCGAGACCGTCCGCTCGCTGCTCGAAGAGGCCGGCTTCTCGCCTGTCGACGCCAGCGTGGTCGAACTCCAGGTGAGCTGGCCGGACGCCGCCTCCGCGGCCGCGGGCGTCCTCGGAACACCCTTCGGACCCCTTGTCCACGCGCTTTCCTCGGATCAGCGGAACCGGTTCGAGGCTGAGCTGCACAGACGGTTCGCGCCGACAGAACAGCGCGCGCCCATTCGCCGCCAGACCGCCGCGGTCATCGCCCGCGCCACGGCGATCTGAGCCAGCGTTGGCCGGAAGAGCCGGGCGGTGGGGCGATCGGCGCGCCAGTCAACTCACGGTCCTCCGGTGTCGCCGGTCCCGGAGTGACACCAAGAATGCTGGGCTTGAGGACCCGCGGCATTCTGGTCAACGACTCTCGCGGCTCCCGCCTTCATGACGCGACGTGCATCTCGGCCGCGCCAGCGCACGTCCGGCCTTAGCGAAAGGCAGTACCGACGGGCCGCCGCGTCGCTCGTTCGCCGAAACCGATCAGGCTGCTTGCCGGGCCAAATCCGCTAAAAGCCGACGCCCGAACTCGAACCGGGGACCCCTCATTACGAGGCATCAGCAAGCGCGGGTCGGCGCGGGTCGGACGTGGGCATTCGCAGGCAGGACGGGCGAGTTCGGGTGACCGCGATGGTCGCCGCGGACCAGGTCTGGCGAGATCCGCTTCACGCGGCTTCCACCGGACGGCGGCTCAGCCAGCATCGATCCAGGCGACGAAGTCGGGCACGTTTGGAGCGAGAAGATCGAGCACCGCGGTGATGGTCATCGGCGGTCGGGACAGGGCGGCCGCCTGTTCGGCCAGCGCCGCGTGCTCGAGCTTCGCTACGGGCTTGGTGGCGAGCATCCGCGCACGCTGGACGAGGTCGGGCGGACGTTCAACGTGACCTGCGAGCGCATCCGCCAAATCGAAAACCAGTCGCTCAAAAGCTCTAGGACCTCCGCGAAGCCCAGCAGCTGCGCGACGACAGATTTCGCTTCCGACTCTGCGCTGCGTATCGTCGGGCATTGAACCTCGACCGCCGGTCGAGATGATCCGCGACCTCGGGACAGGTCGCGACCGCGACCTTCGCTTCACCAGCGAAGGCGGCCGACCGCTGAGCTCGAGCGGGCCGGTGCCAACTCGTCCGTTTCGCTGATGCACGTCGTCGACCCGCTCGCTCGCCGTGCAGAGCGGTAGCGACCTGGCTCGGTCCAGGGAGGGGCGCCGGCAGGCTGCGCAGTGATCCAGTGGGAGCACCGTGATGGCTGCGCCGGGGGGCTGGTATGTTCGTTCGATCAGGTTGGGCAGCTGCCCGACGCGTGCAGTGCCAGCGGTCGTAGCGTTTGCTTTGAGTAATCTCGGCGTACGCAACACGCAACGACGCGGAGGAGACACGATGGCTACTGGAACTGTGAAGTGGTTCAGCGACGAGAAGGGCTTCGGGTTCATCACTCCCGACGATCAGTCCAAGGATCTGTTCGTCCATCACACAGCGATCGTCGGCGGGGGCTATCGCTCGCTCGCCGAGGGCGCGAAGGTTTCCTACGAGGCTGAGGCTGGGGACAAGGGCACGAAGGCCGCCAACGTCCAGCTGGTCTAGCGACCCCGCTGGCCTGCCGACCGTCACGGGTGGGCAGGCCCGAGCGCTGATCGACAACCGAACGTGCCTCGAGCACCCTCCCGCCGACAGGTCGGGGGGAGCCACGAGGAACGCGCCGAGAGGAGGTATCTAGGTGGGGACGACGGGGTCGGCGCAGGGTGGCCCGCGGGAGCGGTTCATCATTACGGACGCGGAGCGGCAGGTGGCTGACCTGCTGCCGATCGACGTCGCCCCGGCCCTCGCCCACGCGACTGTCGAGGCAGTGCCCTTTTGGTTTCATACCTTCGCGCTGAACCGCGCTGAGGGCGTCTATACGCCGGGCGCCGCGCGCGATCATCGCTATCGCGTCTCCGCGCTGCCCGAGGACTTCGCCGGGATGAGCGTGCTCGATGTCGGCTGCTTCGATGGCTTTTACGCGTTCCTCGCCGAGCGGCGGGGGGCCGGGAGGGTCGTGGCGGTGGACAACGAGCAGTATCGGCTCTGGGTCGCCTCGCGGTGGGACGTCGAGCTGGAGGGCGGGGAGGGCTTCCGGGCCGTCCATCGGCTGCTCGGCTCCGCCGTTGAGTATCGACGGATGGACGCGTTCGCGCTCGACCGTCTCGAGGAGCGCTTTGACCTCGTCTTCTGCTTCCTGCACCGGGTCGAGAATCCACTCGGGCTGCTGCGCGTCCTGCGTGGGCGGACGGTGGATGGCGGCACGGTGCTGGTCGAGACCTACGGCGTCGGCCCCGAAGATCGAAACGGCCCCGCGATCCGCGTCTCCGAGCCCGGCGAGATTTACGCGCGCGACGAGTTCGTCTACTGGGGGTTCGGGGACGCCGGCCTCGAGCGGCTCGCCCGGATTGCCGGCTTCTCACGCGTCGAGTCGTTTGCCGCCGTGGAGGTCGACGGCCACCCGCGCATCATCGGCCGGCTGGTCGCCTAGAAGCTCCCGGACGCGTTCACAACCAACCTCTTCACAAAACCGTTGCAGGCACGAAACGAGCAGGCGCGCCCGTGCCGCGAGAGTTGTGGAAGTGCTCCCGGCGCTGTACGCCCACCACGTCGGCCGCGCCTACGGGCCTGGCTCGTCGCTCGCGGCGCTCAGCCGCGCACCCCCGCAGCCACTCGACGACCTCGAGACGGACTGCTGCCTGACCGCCGACGGCAAGCTCGTGCTGCTCCAGCGACCCGCTGCTTCGGCACCACGGTGTCCGGCTGGGCCCACCAGCGCACAGCGGCGGAGATCCGCGCAGGGTGCTCCGCCGCCTCGACGGCACTCCGAGTAACCGGCACCCGCTGCTGCTCGACGAGCTGCTCGACCTTGTGCCGCCCGGTCTGAGGCTCCAGCTGGAGGGGAAGCACACGCCGACCCAGCCCTCGCACGCCGCACACGCGAGCCGTCTACGAGCGTCCTTGCGACCATCCGGCGCGGGAGCGGACCGGAGGTCATCAGCTTCTCGTCCGGTGCATGCGAGCTTGCCGCCGAGCCGGTCGCTGACTGGCTTCAGACCGGGGACGCCACCGGCAGGTCCCAGCCCCCTTCGCGGGTGGACGGCCCGGGCGCTCGGTCCTTACGATGCCCCGGTCAGAGCAGCACAGCCGGATAGGTGCTCGCGGAGTTGATCACAGGTCTCTACTGACCACCGCTCACTGGTCTGCAAGGTCTCGATCAGAACCTCGGCTGACCGGACCGTCCACTCGCTGTCAGGCTCGCCGAATAGCA
>JBPCQU010000054.1:0-3433 GCA_050997795.1 Solirubrobacteraceae bacterium
CGTCCTCGACTGTCCGCGCAGGCACCGGGTGACCGTACCAATCACGATATTGTGCGCCCGAATGACGCCTCGCGCGCCAGATCGCAGCCGCTGATGCTCGGCGCAAGTCGCGCGCGGATCCTCGAGCTGCTCGGCGACGATGACTTGGTGCTCGACGTCGGTGGAGGCGCCAGCCCGTTCGAGCGCGCCGACTGGGTGATCGACCTTCTCGCCTACGAGCAGCGAGGTCTCTACGGGCCCGCGCCCGATCCGGCTCGCGAGCGCTTCGCTGCGTCGACGTGGGTTCAGCGTGACGTTTGCGACCGCGACCCCTGGCCGTTCGCCGATCGTCAGTTCGACTTCTCCGTCTGCTCCCATACGCTCGAGGACGTACGCGACCCGATGTGGGTGTGCAGCGAGCTGATCCGGGTCTCGCGGGCCGGCTATATCGAGGTCCCGTCGCGCCTGGAGGAGCAGAGCTACGGTTTTCAGGGGCCTTGGGTGGGCTGGGGCCATCACCGCTGGCTGATCGAGAGCTCCGACGACGAGCTCACGTTCGTGTTCAAGCACCACGTGATGCACGGCCGCTCCAGCGATCACTTCCCCGCCGGATTCAGGGACGCGCTGGCGATGGAGCAGCGGGTCCTGTGCTTCTGGTGGACGGGCGGCTTCCGCTACCGCGAGCGCGTGTTCCTCGATGCCCCGTCGCTTGACTCATATCTGGCCGAGTTCGTCTCCCGGCACGATCGACCACGGGGGGGGACGCTGCTCAGGCGGCTGCGGGGGCGCGTCAACGAGTGAGCGATCCACGGGTGAGCGTGATCATCCCGGCGCGCGATGTCGCCGCCACGCTGCCGGACACGCTCGACGGCTTGGGCACGCAGCGCTTCGGAGAGCCGCTCGAGGTGATCGTGGTCGATGACGGCTCCACCGATGCGACGCGGGCGATCGCGTTCGCGTCGCCGCTCGTGAGCCGCGTGGTCGAGCTGGGCGGGGTGGGGCCAGCACAGGCTCGTAACGCCGGCGCCGCCGTCGCCCGCGCCGAGCTGCTGGCGTTCCTCGACGCCGATTGCCGCCCGACCCCGGGCTGGCTGGCCGCGGGCAGCGCCGCGCTGGGGTCGGCCGGCCTCGTGCTCGGCGAGACCCGGCCTCGGCCCGATCAGCCCTGCGGCCCGTTTGACCGCACGCTGGCGGTGATCGGGTGCTCGCCGCTGTTCGAGAGCGCGAACCTGTTCGTCCGCCGTGATCTGTTTG
This sequence comes from Solirubrobacteraceae bacterium, assembly GCA_050997795.1. Taxonomy (GTDB): domain Bacteria; phylum Actinomycetota; class Thermoleophilia; order Solirubrobacterales; family Solirubrobacteraceae; genus Palsa-465. The sequence continues at coordinate 1,234 of JBPCQU010000054.1, forward strand.
AGCGGCTCGGCGGATTTGAAGGCTGGCTTGGACCGCGGGACGGCAAGGAGCTTGGCGAGGACCTGTGGTTGGGCTGGCGCGCGCGGCGCTCCGGGGCCCGGATCGCGGCCTGCGCGCAGGCGCTGGCCCACCACGCGGTGTTTCAGCGCACCGCGCGTGGGTTCGTCGCCGAGCGCTGGCGGCTGCGCTACTTCCCGGCGCTCGTCAGACGTGTGCCCGAGCTGCGTGGAGAATTGCTGTACGCGGGCGTGTTCCTCAACCCCCACGCCGCCAGGTTCGACGCGGGGCTGGCGGCCGTCGTGCTCGCGACCGCGGCCCGCCGCCCGGCGCTCGGCGTCGGCGCAATCCCCTATGCGCGAGTTCTGGTGCACGATCTGCGCGAGCCTGACGGCGCGAAGCGGGCCGCTGCCCGGCTATCGGCCGACATCGTTGGCCTCGCCGCGATGGTGCTCGGGAGCGTCCGCTACCGCACGCTTCTGATCTGAGCCCGGTCCGGACGCCGCGCGAGAACCGCCATCCGGTCACGGAAGTCGGGCGCCCAGATGCGCTCCGCCACCCCGGCGCGGTCAGCCAGCGTCACGAGCAGCCGCGAGACGCGCTCCGAGTATCCGCCAATCCGCGCGAGGTAGTAGCCGACGGTGAACGCCTTGGGCGCCGTCTCGAGCTCCAGCGGCTCCCAGCCGCGGCGGGCGAGCAGCGTGCTCAGCGACTGGCGGGTGAAGTACTGCAGGTGGGTCGGGATCACGGACCACCAACGGACGCCCATGACCCGGGCCAGGCGGCTGCCCGCGTCCGGAAGCGCGAGGTACAAGATCGCCCCCGGCCTGGTCAGGTGGGTGATCCGGTCGAGCGCGCCGGCGGGATCGCGAAGGTGCTCGATCACGTCGGCGAGGATCACGGCATCGTAGGCGCCCAGATCCAGCTCGGCCGTGAACAGATCGGCGTTGAGCACGTCCAGCCCGAAGCGTTCACGCGCGATCGCTGACGCAAACGTGCTCGGCTCCACGCCGAGCGCGCGCCAACCCCGGCGGCGCGCCTCGTCGAGCAGGAAGCCGACCCAGCATCCGACTTCGAGCAGCGCCTCCCCGCTGGCGTGGCGCTCCACCGCGCCCAGGGTCGCGCGGGCCGTTGCCCGCTGTCCCGCCTCCTCGTCCAGGTAGGCGTCCGACTGCGCCTCGGCGTACGCGGAGGCGAGATACGCCTCCGAGGGAAAGTGTGCGACCTGCATGTGACCGCATCCTCGGCATCGAACGATGTCCGACAGGGCGACGCCGAACCGGCTCGTGCTCGGGATCAGCCCCTCCGGCCCCGCCTCGCCCGCGACCGTCAGGTGCGCGCCCAGCCGCCGCTGCCCGCACGCCGCGCACGGAACGTCGTCCACGACGATCAGCTCTTCGCGCCGCGCGCCCAGGCGGGATCGTCCATCCGCGCGCGAAACGACCGCGACTCGCGCAGCGCGCGCAGGGAGAAGCGCACCAACCGCAACGGGATCGGTGAGCGAGAGCTGCGCCCCCAAGTCGTGCCGCCGGCTGAGGTGCCGCGGCGAACCCGGTGGCTGACGTCGACCTCGAGCAGGGCCAGCCCGCGCCGGGCGGCGATCACGGTCAGGTACAGGTTGGGGATCAGGCACTCGTCGGGCAGCGGCGCGAGCAGGTCGAGCAGGACCGCTGAGTCGTAGCCGCGCAGCGGACAGTTCGGGTCACGCGCGCTGACGCCGAAGCTCGTGTGCACGTAACTCCGCACAAGGCGGGTCATCGCCATCCGAAACCAGGGGTCCTGCCGGAAGCGCCGGACTCCAGAGACGGCATGGGCCTCGTCGATCAGGAGCACCAGCAGGCGACGCAGGTCGCTGCCGTGAAACTGACCGTCGCCGTCCACCTGGAGGACGAAGTCGGAATGGTAGGCCAACGCCCGCCGGTAGCCCCTCAGAACGCTCGGCCCGTGACCGCGGTTGGACTCGTTGACGACGATCTCAATCGAGCCGTGCAGCTGCGGACGAATTTGCTCGACCAGCTCCCGCGTGCCGTCGGTCGAGGCATCGTCGATCACGATCAGGCAGAGCGAGCTCGCGTGCGGGTGCAGCGCGCCGTCGATCTCCGTCAGGAAGCCGGCGATGCCGTCCGCCTCGTTGTAGACCGGGATCGCCACCGCGACCGACGGTTTGCTCACCGGCTCGCTCAGCACCGGCCGCGCATGCTAG
>JBPCQU010000123.1:0-6670 GCA_050997795.1 Solirubrobacteraceae bacterium
CCGGCGGCGGCGGCCGCCTTGAGCATCGCGTACTCACCGCTGACGTTGTACGCCGCGAGCGGCATCGACGTCGCGTCCTTGACCCTTCGGACCACGTCCAGGTACGGGAGCGCGGGCTTGACGATCAAGACGTCGGCCCCCTCCTCGACGTCGAGCTCGGCCTCGCGGATCGCTTCGGCCCCGTTGGCCGGGTCCATCTGGTAGCCGCGGCGGTCACCGAACGAGGGTGTCGAATCGACGGCATCGCGGAACGGGCCGTAGAACGCCGAGGCGAACTTGGCCGAGTAGGCCATGATCGGGATCTCGCTCAGGCCATCCTCATCGAGGGCGGCGCGAAGGAAACCGACGCGCCCGTCCATCATGTCGCTCGGCGCGATCAGATCCGCGCCCGCGCAGGCCTGGGAGACTGCGGTCCGCGCCAGCAGTTCCAGGGTCGCGTCGTTGTCGACCTCGAGCCCGCCCCGGCCCGACCGTACGACCCCGCAGTGGCCGTGGCTGGTGTACTCGCACAGGCACAGGTCACAGATCACGAGCAGCTCAGGATGGGCCTCCTTGATCGCCCGCGTCGCCAGTTGCACGACGCCTTCCTCGTCCCACGCGCCCGAGCCCTCCTCGTCCTTGGCCGCGGGCAGCCCGAACAGCAGCACGGCCCCGATCCCGAGCGCGTGGGCCTCGCCGGCTTCGGCGACGGCGTGCGCGATCGAAAGCCGGTCGACACCCGGCATCGCGGCGATCGGCTCACGGCGATCGACGCCGTGGGCGACGAACATCGGGTAGACGAAGTCCGCCGCTTCCAGACGCGTTTCGCGGACGAGGCCGCGGAGTGCGCGACTGGACCGGAGCCTGCGTAGGCGGGTCTGCGGAAACGGCATGGTCGTTGACCGAGCATACCGGCGCCGTCCCGTCGGGCCGGGCGCGGTGATCGCTCGATCGCCGGCCCACGCCGCGCTCCGGGCGCTAGCAACCTGCTGGACGCGACCCCCTAGAGCCGGTTCCAGCGCTGCACGCGCCAGGACGTGACCAGGCCCGCGACGACGTACGGGTCCTCGGCCACGAACGCCTCTACGTGCCCGCGGTTTACGCCTTGGAACACGATCGCGGCGCCAGTCGGCGGATCAAACGCTCCGGCCGAGGTAATCCGACCCGCCTCGCGCTCGGCGCGGATCCGCTCCAGGTGCGCCTCGCGGTGAGGCCGGCGGCGGTCGGCCATGTCCTCGACGTAGTCGTACAGGAGCAGGTGGTGGACGTCGTCTGCGGCCATCAGACGGGAACCGTATCGCGATGGCGCTAGGCTTGACCGCGATGAGCAACCTCGACCGTCGCGGTGGCTACACCCCCAGACGCGTGCGCGAGCAGCGCGCCTACCGGCTCGCCGTCGTCGGCGGCACGGCGGGCGCGGTCGGCGTAGTCAGCCTCGTGTTCGCGATCGTCGGGGTGATCGGGCTGACGCTGCCCGTGATCGCGCTGATCGTCGCCGCCATTTGCTTCGTGCTGTTCCAGCGCGCGACCGGCCAGCGCCGCTAGCCGAGTACAGGGGCTGCCGGCAACGGGGTAGCTTGACCGGCAACGGGGGTAGCTTGGCCAGCCTCCTCGCCGAGGCGCAAGCCAGGCCACCAGCACAAGCCGGGCGGCCGAGCGACAGAACGTGGAAAATCACGCTGCCCACGCGCTTATTTTCCACCGGATGCACGCCAGGGGAGCCAAGAGTGGAAAACCCTCGCGGCAGGGAACGGGTTTTCCACGTTTGCGGCCTCCGGCGGCGCCAGTCCGTCCTCTCAGCGCCGCGCGAAGCGCACCAGCGCCAGCCGCGCCAGCGCGCCGAAGGCGAGCGCTAGCACCGCCAGGTGCAGCAGCGGCAGCCCGATCCCCGGCGCCGTGCCACTGAATGCGTTGCCGACCGCCTGCAGCGCGGCCTTGAACGGGAACACGAAGGCGATCGCGTCAAGCGCCGTCTTCAGTCCCCCGGAGACCGCGTTGGCCGGCACCAGCGCGACGAACGCCACCGGTAGCGACACCAAAAACGCCAGCAGCGACGCGGCACTGACCTCCCGCGCCGCGCCGCCGATCGCCACCCCGAGCGCGCCGAACGCGCAGCCCCCGAGGACCAGCGCCAGCACCCACAGCTCAAAGCGTGACCAGTCGAGGTGCACGAACAGGGACACGAACGCCGCCATCAAGAGCGTCACCACGGTCGCGCAGCCGGCCGACAAGAAGACCTTCTCCGCCAACAGCTTGCCCGGCGAGACGAGCCCGCGCACCAGCCGTGCGTACGCGTTCTCGGTTCGCTCCAGCGCGAGCATCCCGGCGGCCAGCAGCACCGTCACGAACATCAGCGACACGATCACGGCGATCGCCGCCGCGTAGGCGTCGGTCGGCGTGGTGCGGCCCGCGAGCTGGGTCTCGGTGACCGTGAGCGGCGTCCCGATCGAACCGAGCACCGGGCTGGCGAACCCGAGCCCCTCGATCGCCAGGCTCGCGAAACCCACCACCTGGCGCAAGGCCACGCGCAGCGGAGAGTGCACCGGCAGCGACGCGATCGTCCCCTCGATGATCGTCCGCGAGTTGCGCAGCCCGAGGAGGTGGAAGTTCTGCCCCAGCAGCTGAATGCTCCCCCCGCTCAGCACCTGCTGCAGGTCGGTGATCGCGACTCGCAGGACCTGCTTGGAAACCGACTGCTCGACCTCGTTCAGGCGCGAGGAGATCGTCTGGTCGACGAGCTGGCGCTCGATCGGATCCTTGGTGTTGAGGATCAGCTCGACCGTCGGGCTCCCCACCCCCGAGGTGACGAGGCTCTGGATCTGCTGCGGGATGTCTGACGGGATCACCACCGCGGCGAGCGCCTCGCCGCTGCGCACCTTGGCCACCGCCTCGGCGCGCGAGTGGACTTTGATCTCCTGGATCGACTGCAGCAGCTCGCTCGCGTAGTGCCCGACGTTGAGCTGCTGGCTACCGATGCTGAGCTTGCCCTTGCCGGGCGGCACCTGGTTGTAGAACGCGACCTTCGGCTTGCCGGGCGGGCTGGAGAGCGCGAATCCGATCATCAGCGCGACCACGACCGGGTACACGATCAGCAGGCCGACGAGAAGCGGCGAGCGCTTCAGTATCTGCAGGTCCTTGACCAGCAGCCAGCGCATCGTGCGTCAGTGCCCCCGCTGGTGCAGGAAGTGCACGACCGCGGCCTCGAAGTCACGCGGGTCGCCTCCGACCGCCTGCTCGAGCTCGCGCGGAGTGCCGGTGAACAGCAGCTCGCCGTCGGCCAGCAGCAGCACCCGGGTCGCGTAGCGCTCGACTTCATTGACGTTGTGGGTCGAGAAGACGACGGTCGTCCCGCGTCCGGCCAGGGCCGAGATGAACTCCCACAGCCGCTCGCGCTGGCGCGGATCCAGCGACGCCGAGGGCTCGTCGAGCAGCAGCACCGACGGCTCGGAGATCAGCCCGATCGCGATGTTGACGCGCTGCTGGTTACCGCCCGAGAGTCGCCCCACCTCCTCGTCGGCGCGCTCGGTCAGCGCCGCCTGCTCGAGCATCCGCGCCACGACGGCGTCGGGGTCGGGCGCCTTCTCGAGCCGCGCGAACAGCCGCAGGTTCTCGGCCACCGACAGCTTCGAGTACAGCGCCGGCTGCTGGGGGACCCATCCGATCCCGTTCCCCGGGCGGCTGAGCTCCCCCTCGTCTGGGTCGAGCACGCCGGCGAGGATCGAGAGCAGCGTCGTCTTGCCGGCGCCGTTGGGGCCGGCGATCCCGACCAGCTCGCCCGGGTGCAGGTCGAAGCTGACCGCGTTCAGGGCAGCGCGCGGTCCGAAGCGCTTGGTCAGCGAGCGCGCCGCGAGCGTGGGGCCGGCAGGAAGACGGGAAGGAGCGATTACGGCCGGGTTCGGGTTTCCCGCGGCGGATGACACCGCGCTGGAGGCTAATGGGTCGGGCCGAGACGTTCGGCGCCAACCCCGGGCCTCATGCCGAGGTCACGGGCGGGTCGGCGGGTGGCGCTCGATCGCTTCGCGTATCGCTCTCTCGTCGACCCCAAGGTCGGCCAGCAGTGAGGACGTGGTCTCGTCGCGGGTGAGGGCGAGCAGAACGTCGCGCGTGTCGATCTCCGAGTGTCCCTCGTCGAGCGCCCGTGCGCCGGCAGTCATCAACAGCCGGCGCACCCGCGCCGTGAAGCTGACGCGGATCGAATCGGTTATCCCGACATCCGGGGCCGCGGCCTCTCCGCGTAAGGCTCGGGACTGGAGAGCATCGTTATCACCTCGTTGCGGACCCGCTCGGCGTCGGCGTCGAAGTCGAGCAGGATGCGCGCCGCCACGCCCTCGTTCTCGCGCACCAGCCCGAGCAGGATGTGCTCGGTGCCGATGTAGTTGTGCTTGAGGAGCCGCGCCTCTTCCTGGGCCAGGACGACGACCTGGCGGGCTCGCTCGGTGAATCGCGGTGAATCGCTCAAACACACCCCAAGGCTCCCACCGGCCCGCTGGCGCTGGCAAGGCCGGCGCGGTTACCCCGGGCTGGGAACGCTTGGCTCGAGCGACTCGCCGCAAGCCCGGCAGAACCCGTCCCGCGTGCCGACGCGCGCGCCGCACTCCGGACACCGGTCCGGGCTCGCCGACAGCACCTCGTCGCCAGCGCCGAGCATCCCCCACGGCTCGAGCACGAGGTGACGGCGCAGGTAGAGGACGGTCTGGCGGATGACCGCGATCACCGGCAGCGACACCAGCGAGCCCATGATCCCGTAGAGCTGGTAGCCGATCAGCAGCGCGAGGATGATCAGGATCGGGTTGATGCGCAGTGAGATCCTGAACATCTGCGGCGCGACGACGTGGCCCTCGAGCTGCTGCAGCGCGATGAACAGCAACACCAGCCAGAGGGCGCTGATCGGGTTGGTGAACAGCGCCAGCAGCACCGCCGGCACCGGTCCGATGATCGGCCCGATGTAGGGGATGAACTCCATCAGCCCGTAGAAAGCGCCCAGGAACACGCCGTAGCGCTCGCCGTCGGGGAAGATCCCGAGCAGCCCGAAGACCGTCAGCGCGAGCGCAGCGCTCGCCCCCATCACGAGGCTGAACAAGAGCTGGCCGCGGACGTAGCCGGAGACCGCCTGCTGGACCAGGAGCGGGTAGTCGTCCTGCGGCGTGCCGTCGCCCGGGGGCATGATCCTCCGCACCAGGGCGCCGATCTGCTTGCCGTAGATCAACAGATAGACCGACAGCACGAGCACCAGCACCAGGTCGAAGCCGATCGTCACCAGCTGCGCCAGCAGGTCGCGCGAGAAGGAGACGATGCTGCTCGAGCGCTTGAGCACGTCACGCTGCAACGTCTGCAACGCGGTCTGGCCCTGCTGCTGGATGTGGACGTTGATCCCGTGCTGGTCGAGCCAGACTTGGACGTTGGCGAGATCACGATTGGCGCCGCGGACGATCTCCGGGACGTTGTGCTCGAAGCGCGTGATCTGGTCACTGACCGGGCTGGCGAGCAGGACGCCGATCCCGGCGAGCACCGCGAAGCCGCCGATGTAGACGAGCAGGATCGCCAGCCCGCGCGGCACGCGGCGCTCGAGCAGCCGGACCAGCGGGGCGATGATCAGCGCGACCATGCTGGCGACGATCAGGATCAGCAGCACGGTCCCGGCCGCGCGGGCGAGCGCCCACAGCCCGAGCAGCGCGATTGGGAGCAGCACCAGCTGCACCCAGCGGGGGACCACGACCGGAGTTGTTGGGGGGGCGACTGGCGTCAGCCCGGGCTCGGGCGGCACATGGGCCGCGTCCGGACCAAGTGCCATGCCCGGCCCTGGCTCGGGTCCGTCGCCTGGGGCCGGCGGGGTTCGCGTGCGCGCTCGGAGCCTGAAACGCATACTCCTGGAAGTATGCGCTCTCCCGCGATGAGTAAGCCGGCCAAGATCCTATTCGTCGGCGACGTCGTCGGCGGTCTCGGAAAGCGCACGCTCCTGGCCCTGCTGCCGGGGCTGCGCGAGCGGCTGGGGCCTGATTTCGTAGTCGTCAACGGCGAGAACGCTGCCGGCGGGGTCGGGATCACGCCCAAGATCGCTGACCAGCTGTTCGCCGCCGGGGTCGACGTGATCACGCTCGGCAACCACACCTACCGCCAGCGCGAGATCTACGGCTACCTGGACGAACGCCCGCCGATCCTCCGGCCGGCCAACTTCCTGCGCAGCCAGCCGGGCCACGGCTGGTGCACCGTCGAGCGAGCGGGCGCCCGGCTGGGGGTCGTGTCGCTGTCGGGCAACCTGTTCATGGACGCGGGCAGACCCGCGTTCGCCGAGGCCGACGCGGCGCTGCACGCGCTGCGTGGCCAGGCCGACCACCTGCTCGTTGACGTCCACGCCGAGGCGACCAGCGAGAAGGTCGGGCTGGGCTGGTACCTGGACGGTCGCGTCACGGCGGTGGTCGGCACGCATACCCACATCCCGACCGCCGATGCCCGCGTCCTTCCCGGCGGCACCGCGTACATCACCGACGTGGGCATGACGGGCCCACGCGGCGGCGTGATCGGCGTCAAGCGCGAGCAGGCGATCGAAGCGCTGGCGACCAAGATGCCGGTCCGCTTCGAAACCTCGACCGAGGATCCGTGGCTGAACGCGGTCCTGATCACGGCCGGCGGCCAGCCGCTCCGGGCGGCGGCGATTGAGCAGATCCTCGAGCCGGCGCCGGGCGTCACCTAG
>JBPCQU010000018.1:0-4757 GCA_050997795.1 Solirubrobacteraceae bacterium
GGGAGGCCAGGAGCCGCCACCGGAGACAGTTTCCGCGGCCACCGGCTCCCCGGTACGAACACCGCTACCGTCGTGATCGCGGCGACCCGTAGGCTGTCGACCGTGCCGCGATCCGACGGGATGCGGAGGTAGGGCTACATGGCTTCGGTCCATGGAACCTCCTCAGGCAGGAGCGCAAGCGTTGCCGACCGGCCGGGCGCGGGCTCCCCGCTTCCGGCCGGTCCATCCGCCGGCCTGAGCGAGGCCGAGGCCACGCGCCGCTTGGCGGAGCGAGGCGGCGCGAGCGAGATCGCCGGTAGCCGCTCCTACGCGAGCATCGTTCGCGCCAACGTCTTCACCATCTTCAATCTGATCCTGGCCTGCTTCGGGACGATCACGCTGATTTTCGGCGACTGGCGTGACGCCTTGTTTCTCGGGGTCCTGGTCGCGAACACGGCGATCGGGATCACGCAGGAGGTACGGGCCAAGCGAGCGCTGGACCGCCTCGCGCTGCTGGTCGCGCCGCACGCGACCGTTCTCCGCGACGGCTCCACGCGCAGCGTTCCGGCGGCCGAGGTCGTGGAGGGTGACCTGGTCGCGGTCCAGGCCGGCGATCAGATCGTCGCCGATGGGGAGCTCTCACGCGCCGTCGACCTGCGGCTCAACGAGTCGATCCTGACCGGCGAGTCCGACTCGGTGTCCCGCGCCACCGGCGAGCAGCTGCGCTCGGGCGCCTTCGTCGCCGAGGGCTCTGGCAGCTATCGGGTGACGGCGGTGGGCGCAGGCAGCTACGCCGGGCGCCTGCTCGGGGAAGCCCGCTCGTTTCGCCATCCCCGCTCCCCGCTGGAGCAGGCGGTCAACCGATTGCTGATCGGCCTGGTGGCGCTCGTGGTCCTGCTCGGCGGCGTCCTCGGCTACTCGCTGTGGCATCGCCATACCCCCGTGCACGAGGCGGTCGCGACCGCCACCGCCGGCGTGGTCAGCCTCGTCCCGGAGGGGCTGGTCGTGCTGATCAGCCTCGCGTATGCCGTCGCGTCGATCCGCATGGCGCGCCGGGGCGTCCTCTCCCAGCAGCTGAACGCGATCGAGTCGCTGGCCTCCGTCGATGTGATCTGCCTGGACAAGACGGGGACGCTCACCGAGGCCGCGCTGCGCGTCGCCGCCGCGGCTCCGGCCGAGGGAGTCACCGACCTCGAGCGCCAGCTGGGGCGCTACGGCGCGAGTTCGTCGCTTCGCAACGGCACCGTCGAGGCGATCGCCGACGCCTACCCCAGCGATCCCGAAACAGCGATCGCAGAGGTGCCGTTCAACTCCAGACGGAAGTGGAGCGCCGTGCAACTGGCGGACACGACACTGGTGCTCGGCGCGCCCGAGCATTTCGCGCTGGGAGAGCTGGCTGCGGGCGCCGAGCGAGAGCGCCGGGCGGGCCGGCGTGTGCTCGCGCTGGCCCGGAGCACCAGCGACCTGGCCGCGGTCGACCCCGACGCCGGCGTGCCGCCCTGCTCGGTTATCGGGCTGCTCGTCCTGGCCGAGCGGCTCCGTCCGCAGATCCGCGAGACGGTCGCGTTCTTCCGCTCCGAGGGGGTGGAGCTGAAGGTCCTCTCGGGCGACAACCCGGAGACGGTGGCGGCGATCGCGGCCGACGTCGGCATCGAGATCCGCACGACCACCGACGGTGCCGCCCTGCCCGCGGATCCTGAGGCCCTGCTCCAGCTCGCACTGGAGGCGACTGTCATCGGTCGCATAACCCCCGAGGGCAAGCGCGCGGTAGTCGAGTCACTGCGCGACGCCGGCCGCTATGTCGCGATGGTCGGGGACGGTGTCAACGACGTCCCCGCGCTGAAGGCCTCGCGCCTAGCGATCGCGCAGGGTACCGGCACGCAGATGGCTAAGGGGGTCGCCGACCTGGTGCTGATCGATGGGGACTTCGGCGCTGTCCCCGAGCTCGTGCACCAGGGGCGCCAGGCGCTCCGCAACCTCCAGCGAGTTGCCCGGTTATACCTCACCAAATCCTCCTTCGCCGCCTTCCTGATCCTCGTGATCGGAACCACCTCGACCGCCTACCCGCTGCTGCCGCGCCACCTCAGCCTGGCCGCCGCGATCGCGATCGGGATCCCCACCTTCTTCCTCGCGCTGGCGCCCAGCAGCGGCCCGTGGCAGCCGGCGGGCTTCAGCCGCCAGGCCACCCGATTCGCTCTGCCCGCCGGGATGATCATCGGCGTCGGCGTCGTGGCCAGCTACCTGTTCGCTCTTCACGACCTCGGCTACGCCGTCCGCGAGGCGCGCGTGATCGCCACCACGGTGCTCGTGATCGCCGGCCTGTATCTCGTCTACGAGATCGAGGGGGGAAGCCTCAAGCGCCGCACCGCTGTCGGCGGCATGTGCCTCGTCCTGTTCGGACTCTATGTCGTGGCGATCGTGCTGCCCCCGACACGCCACTTCTTCGCGCTCGAGGTCCCGAGCCCGGGAATGGCGATCACCGCGCTGCTCGGCGCGGCGCTGGCGATCGTCGCGCTGTACCTCTCCGGCTTCCCGGCCGGCAGCTCGCCTGACCGCGGCACCAGCCAGACCCAGCCCGATCACACCGCCGCGACAGAAGCCAGCTCGCGTAACGAGCTTTGACCAGTCCCGCGTCGGCATCACTGACGTCGCCGCTGGCGCTCCGCCTGTGCCCGCTGTCCGTCGCGTGCGGCAGTGACGATCCTGACCGCGTCCGCGGGAGCGGTGACGGCGTGAAGCCCGGTCAGGTCCCCGAGCTCGCTGCGCCGGTAGGTTCCGGATCGTCCGCGTCTGGATCAGCGTCAGCGCCTCAAACAGCTCATCGAGTGTCCCGAAGCCGCCCGGGCCGATCACGAACGCGCTCGCATAGCGGAGGAACGATCACCTTGCGCGCGAAGAAGTGGCGAAACCGCAGGCTGATGTCCAGATAGCCGTTGTTTCCCTGCTCTTGCGCCAGCTCGATGTTGCAGCCAACTGACAGCGCGCCCGCGTCGCGTGCACCGCGGTTGGTGGCCTCCATAAGCCCTCCTCCGCCCCCGGTGATGACCGCGTAGCCAGCCTGCCCCAGCTCCGCACCTACCTGCCGAATCAAGCGGTAGTGCGGATCTGTCTCCGGCGTCCGCGCCGACCCGAACACGGTAACCGCCGGCCCAATCGCCGCCAGCCGATCGAACCCCAGGGCGAACTCGGCGACGATGTCCTGGATGCGTTCGGCGTCGACGGCCCGTACCGCCGGAGGCTCGTCGCCCACCCACTGCAGCAGCTCCTCGTCCAGAGTCGGCACGGCAGGGCCCGAGTTGCGTGCGTCCGAGATCACTGCCGAAATGTACGCTCTGGTCGGCGGCACCTCGCGGTGTTCCACGCCGGGCTCACCGTCGCCAGAAGGAGTGGGTGAGGAGAACGGCGACCGGCGGTTTCACGACAAGGGCATCGGTGGTGGTGCAGGCGTCGGCGCCAGACTCGGCGTCGGGCGCCGACGACAGCGCGGAGCGAGACCTCGGGGAGGACCTGCTCCGAACTGTCGATTCCATCCGTGATATTCCCCGTCGTGGGAGGAGCCCAGGATGGGCGACGACCACGCCCGGCGGGCGCGATTTGGCGGCAACCCCCCGGTGGTGGAACTCATCAGCGCGGGGAAGGATGGACGGGCCAGCGAGACCGGGGAGGGCGCGCGGAAGTCGGGCCATCCAATGGCCGCGATCGCCGTCCGCTATATCGCCTGTTTGATCACCATCGTCACGAACGTCAACGTAGCCGTCCCTGCCTTGCCGGTCACCTGCCAGCAGCCTCCTGTCGGGAAGATGACGCCGCTCGACTGAAACCCGGTCATGCCGTACCCGTCGGGGACGTGCGCTCGCAGAGGGGCAGCGGTGGCGTCCAGTCGGCGACCGGTGATCCGCAAGTGCCCGCGGACGTTTCGCCACCAGCCAAACTTCATGGCCACCGAGCCGTCCTTGCTGATGAATCTCGGTCCCGCCTGGATCACACCGGACGGCCACAGGCCTCCAACCCAAAGCCGCCCGTTGCCGGAGGCGCAGTCCGAGCCGAACAGCGCGCGCTGCGGCACGCCGGAGGGAGGTGCCCACGGGAGCGTCACCGGGCAACGCTCCGCTCCTAATACCGACCGCGACGCGGAGCCCGTCGCGTTCCCCGCGGGTGCCGAGGTTGTCGGGCGAGACTGATGACCTCCGCAGCCGGCTAATACCGCGATGACGAGCAGCAATCTGATGCCGACACGCGACCTCATCGGCACCCATGATCCTCTGATAAAGAGCTGCGCGCAAAGGATGGTGCTTCCGCGCAGACCAGCGGCGACCGGCATCCGTGATTACTCCTGCGGAACGGCAGCACGAGCCCCGCGCGACGATCGCGAGATTGCCGCTGATGCCGGCCAGGGGATGGGTTGCCGCGCTCCGTGGCGGTGGGGCGCCGGGGTGCGATTCTTCGAGCGATGTCCGACGCGCGCGGAGTCGGCGGTCGTCGTGTCGGGTTCCGCGTGAGTGACTTCCGCTGGCGGCGCTCAGGAAGCGACTGCTGACAGGGCCGGCGCTGGCGCGTCCAGTGTCGGAGGGTGGCGAAATGGGCGCGCGGCTGTCGCGCCGATAGCGAGCAACAGAGCCCAGCCGGTGAGGACAAGGATCGTGGCTGTCGAGCCGGCGCTCTGGAGCATGAACCCGACGCCGAGCGGGCCCAGCCACCCGGCTGAGAAGGAGATGAAGGTCGACGCGGCCTGGACACGTCCCTGCAGTCGGTCGGGGGCGAGCGCGACGCGGAAGCCG
>JBPCQU010000160.1:0-3578 GCA_050997795.1 Solirubrobacteraceae bacterium
CCGTCCCCGGCGTCGCCACCGGAGGACCGCAGCACGTCTGGCCCCGGACCGTCTCACCGACCGGGCACACGATCGCCCGGCGGGCCGGGGGCGTGGCCGCCGACGTGGCCAGCGCGTCAGCCCCGGCGCCAACCACCAGCACGAACAGAAACAATGAAATGAGCCAACGGCGCATCGCGGTCTCCTCGTCCCCGGCCACTCATTAGATTCATCTGCTGCTAACCCGGCAACCGCGCCCAAGTTGCGCTCGGATAGGCTTACACGACTGCGATGGAACTCGCGCTCGGCGCAGTCCTGGGGATCTCGCTGACCGCCGCTCTGGCGGCAGCGGTGAGGGCTCTGCGCGCCCGCCGCGCCCCGAGCGCTCCGCAGGCGACCGGGATGCAGTCCGCTCTGCACGCCGCGACCTCAACGCTCCCGCATCTCCGGGGCGGACTTCACCCGCGCTCCGCGGCGCAGGCCCTGCCCCACCTGCAGGCCTTGACCGGCGCCGCCGCGGTCGCGCTGGCCGACACCCGCACCGTGCTGGCCATCGAGGGCGAGGGCCGCGAGCAGGTGCGCCCGGGCGACCTGCTCTCGCGGTTGCTCGAACGTACCCCCGACGAGCGCATGCACGTCGTCCCGCGGCTGATCTCGTCAGATCCGAACTGTCCGCTGCGCTCGGCGGTGCTGGCCCCGCTGACGGTCCAGGGACGGCGGGCCGGCACGCTGATCGCCTTCTACAGGTCCGTTGGCCGCCCCCGGGGCACCGAGCTGCGCGTCGTCGGCGAGGCGGCGAGCCTCGTCTCGGCCCAGGTCGAGCTGTCGGTCGTGCGCGACCAGGAGGAGCGCCTGGCGCAGGCCGAGCTGCGAGCGCTGCGGGCGCAGATCTCGCCGCACTTCATCTACAACGCGCTCGCTGCCGTAGCGGGAGACATCCACAACCGTCCCGAGGAGGCCCGCGAGCTGTTGATCGACTTCGCCGAGTTCACCCGCTATCTGTTTCGCGACGGACGCTCGTACGTGACGCTCGCCGAGGAGCTCGAGCACGTCGAGCGCTACCTCCGGCTCGAGCAGGCCCGCTTCCGCGAGAGCCTGCACGTCACCTTCGACATCCAGGACGGCACTCGGTCCGCGGTGGTCCCGTCGATGTCTGTCCAACCGCTGGTGGAGAACGCCGTGCGTCACGGCGTCGAGCGCCGGGCCGGCAGCGGGAGGATTGCGATCGAGGCTCGCGTCGTCGCCGGTGACGTCGAGCTCCGAGTCAGCGACGATGGCAGCGGAATCGAGCCCGAGCGCGTGGGTGCCCTGCTCGCCGGCGCCGGCGGCGGGATCGGGCTCTCGAACGTCGACGCGCGCCTGCGCGCCACGTTCGGAGAGCGCTGCGCGCTGCGGATCGACTCGCGGCCCGGGCGCGGCACCACGGTCGTGATGACCGTCCCGAACCTGGCCGGAGACCACGGCCCCAGAGAGCCGGCGATCCGCGTGGCCGGGGTCAGCGGGTGAGCGGCGACCGTCTGACGTTGCTCGCCGTCGACGACGAGCGCACCCAGCTCGAGGATCTCGCCCGCCTGCTGCGCGGCTCGCCCAGCGTCAAGCAGGTGGATTGCGCCTTTGACGGTCACGACGCGCTGATCAAGGTCTCGAGCCGGCCTTATGACGCGATCTTCCTCGACGTTCGGATGCCCGACCTCGACGGCCTAGAGCTCGCACGGGTGCTGCGCCGCTTCGCAGCGCCGCCACAGCTGGTATTCGTCAGCGCGTACGACGGGGCGGCGGTGGACGCGTTCGAGCTGCGCGCGCTGGACTACCTGCGAAAGCCGGTCGCCCGGCGGCGCGTTCAGGAGGCGATCGAGCGGGTCACCGCGGCCGTCGACGGCGCCCCTGTCGCCCTCGACCGCGCTCCCGAGCGGGCCTCGACGCCGAGCGTGGACGACGAGATGATCGCGGTGGCCAACCTGCACGGGGGCTCGACCCGGCTGCTGGCCCGGAGCGCGATCCAGTTCGTTCAGTCCAACGGAGACTTCGTCCGGATCGTGACCGGCGACGGTCGCTACCTGCTGCGAGCGACGTTGACCGACATAGAGCGCCGCTGGGAGCCGTTCGGCTTTCACCGCGTTCACCGTCAGTACGTCGCCAACCTGCGCAACGCGACCGAGCTGCGCCCCCAGCTCGGGGGGACGGCCGAGCTGGCCTTTGGGGACGACAAGACGATCCCGGTCGCCCGCCGGCACGCGGCCGAGCTCGGGCGACGCCTCAGCGTCTGAGCGCCGAAGCGCCCGAGCCGGCCGGCCCGCGGTCCGACGGCCGCTACTCCTCGGCCTTCTCCTCCTCCTTGATCTTGCCCTCGAGCTGGGACATCACATCGGGGTCGCGCAACGTCGTGACGTCGCCGAGGGCGCGACCCTCGGCGATGTCCCGGAGCAGCCGGCGCATGATCTTCCCCGAGCGCGTCTTGGGCAGGTCATCGGCCCAGATGATCCGCTTGGGCCGCGCGAACTTGCCGATCCGGTCGGCGACCTTGGCTCGGATCTCCTCGACCAGCTCGTCTGAGCCGCCCAGATCGCCTTCGAGGGTGACGAACGCGCAGATCGCCTGGCCCGAGTCCTCGTCGGCCTGTCCGATCACCGCCGACTCGGCGACCTTGCCGTGGGAGACGATCGCCGATTCGACCTCCGCCGTCGACAGGCGGTGACCCGAGACGTTGACGACGTCGTCGATCCGCCCGATGATCCAGAAGTAGCCGTCCTTGTCCTTGCGCGCGGCGTCGCCGACGAGGTAGGTCTCCTTGCCGAACTTGGAGAAGTACGTCTCGACGAAACGGTCGTCCTCCTTGTAGAGCGTGCGCAGCATCGAAGGCCACGGGCGCGTCAGGACCAGCAGGCCTTGGCCGTCGTCTACGGGCTTGCCCTCGCGCTCGTCGACGACCTCCGCCGCGATTCCCGGGAATGGTCGCGTCGCCGAGCCGGGCTTGGTCGAGACGATCCCCGGCAACGGCGTGATCATGATCGCGCCGGTTTCCGTCTGCCACCACGTGTCGACGATCGGGCAGCGCTCGCCGCCGATGACCTTGTAGTACCAGAGCCACGCCTTGGGGTTGATCGGCTCCCCGACCGTCCCGAGCAGCCGCAGCGAGTCGAGGTCGAACTTCTCCACGTGCTCGACGCCCCACTTCATGCAGGCGCGAATCGCCGTCGGGGCGGTGTAGTAGAGGCTGACCTTGTAGCGCTCACACAGCTCCCACCAGATCCCCTTGTGCGGGTAGTCGGGTGCGCCCTCGTACATGACGCTGGTGGCGCCATTGGTCATCGGCCCGTAGACGATGTAGGAGTGTCCGGTGACCCAGCCGACGTCGGCGCAGCACCAGTAAACATCCTCCTCGGGCTTGAGGTCGAACACGTAGCGGTGGGTCGCACTGACCCCGGTCAGATAGCCCGCGGTGGTGTGCACGACGCCCTTCGGCTTGGCCGTCGAACCGCTCGTGTAGAGGACGTACAGCGGGTGCTCGGCGTCGAGCTCCTCGGCCGGACACTCGGCGTCGGCCTTCTCCATCACGTCGTGGAACCAGACGTCGCGACCGTCGCGCATCTCGCAGTCGG
>JBPCQU010000203.1:0-5707 GCA_050997795.1 Solirubrobacteraceae bacterium
GGTCGCGGCGGCGGTCCGGGTGGGCCCGGCGGCGGAGGTCGTGGTGGCAGTGGTGGTCGCGGCGGCGGTCCGGGTGGGCCCGGCGGCAGCGGTCGTGGCGGCGGCGGTCGTGGTAGCGGACCGGGTGGCGGCCGGAGTCCCCGCAGCGGCGGCGGCAGCGGTGGCGGCGGCGCCCAGGGCGGTGCTCGCTGATGCTGTCTCCCAAGCGCGTCAAGCACCGCAAGCAGCATCGCGGTCGCCGCGCGGGGCTTTCGCGCGGCCAGGTCAGGGTCCAGTTCGGCGAGTACGGCCTCAAGGCGCTCGATGCCGGCTGGCTCACCAACCGGCAGATCGAGGCCGCTCGTATCGCGATGACCCGCAAGATCAAGCGGGGCGGCAAGGTCTGGATCAACGTGTATCCCGACAAGCCATTCACCAAGAAGCCAGCCGAGACCCGGATGGGCTCGGGCAAGGGCTCGCCGGAGGGCTGGGTGGCGGTTGTCAAGCCCGGGCGCGTGATGTTCGAGCTCGCGGGCGTGCCCGAGGACCTCGCGCGAGAGGCCATGCGCCTCGCCGGCCACAAGCTTCCCGTGCGGACCAAGTTCGTGCTGCGAGAGGACGCCTGACGATGCGATCCTCGGAGCTGCGGGACCTCACCGACACGGAATTGAGCGAGCACATTCGCACGGTTCGGCGCGAGCTGTTCGGTCTTCGCTTCCAGCACGCGACCGGCGAGCTCGACAACACCGCCGGCCTGCACCGCGCCAAGCGCGAGGTCGCGCGCGCGCTGACCATCGAGCGTGAGCGCGAGGTCGACTTCCACAGCGAAGAGGCACAGAGAAATGGCTGAAGAAGAGAAGAACGAGAACGTTCAACCCGCTCCGTCCGAGGAGGCACCCGCGTCCTCAGCCGGTCGCTCATCGGAAGAGTCCGCAGCCGCGGCTGAGCCCCAAGAGACGCGACCGGCTTCGGCCGCGGACGCACCCCCGGCGGCGGTGCTGGCGCCGAAGGAGCGCCGGAGCCGCGCCCGCGCCGCCAAGACGGCGAAGACCAAGCCGCGGGCTCCGCGCAGCGCGGAGGAGCGCCATCAGGAGCGGGTGGCCGAGCGGCGCAAGAAGGCTGAGTTGCGCCGTACCGGCCGCGTCAAGGCCAGGGCGAAGGCGAGCCACGCGAGCGCCGAGGCGACTCGGCCGCGCGAGCACATCCAGGGCGTGCAGAAAGTCCGCCAGGGCGTCGTCGTGTCCGACAAGGCCGACAAGACGATCACCGTGCGGATCGACACCGCCCGCCGCCACCGGCGCTACCAGAAGATCGTCCGTACCTCGCGGACGCTGCACGCCCACGACGAGCACAACGACGCCGGCATCGGCGACACCGTGATCGTGCGCGAGGCGCGCCCGCTGTCGCGGACCAAGCGCTGGCGGCTGGTCAATGTGGTGGAGCGCGCCAAGTGATTCAGAACGAGACCAGGCTGCGCGTGGCCGACAACACCGGAGCACGAGAGATCCTGGTGATCCGCGTCCGCGGAGGCTCGCGGCGCCGCTACGCCGGCGTCGGGGACACGATCACTGCGACCGTCAAGACGGCAAGCCCGCAGGGCTCGGTCAAGAAGGGCGAGGTGGTGACCGCCGTTGTAGTCCGGACCAAGAAGTCCTACGGCCGCGAGGACGGCACCTACATCGGCTTCGACGAGAACGCCGCGGTGCTGATCGACGCCCAGAACAACCCCCGCGGCACCCGCATCTTCGGGCCCGTCGCCCGTGAGCTGCGCGAGCGCAACTTCATGAAGATCGTCTCGCTCGCCCCCGAGGTCTTGTAGCCATGCCCGCACGAATCAAGACCGACGACGAAGTGATCGTGATCAGCGGCAAGGACCGCGGCAAGCGCGGCAAGGTGTTGCGCGTGGAGCCCAAGAAGGATCGCGTCTACGTCGAGGGCCTGAACATCGTCAAGCGCCACCAGCGCCCGACCCAGACCGCCAGCGGCCAGCAGCCCGGGGGCGTGATCGAGCGCGAGGGCCCGATCCACGTCTCCAACGTGATGCCGATCGACCCCAAGGACGGCAAGCCCACGCGCGTCGGGGTCGAGATCGAAGACGGCAAGCGCTTCCGGATCGGCAAGCGAAGCGGAGCGAGGCTCGACTGATGGCCGGCAGACTGAAGAGCAGATACCTCGAAGAGATCCGCCCCGCGCTGGTGGAGCGCTTCGGCTACTCGAGCCCCATGCAAGCGC
Organism: Solirubrobacteraceae bacterium; assembly: GCA_050997795.1. GTDB lineage: Bacteria > Actinomycetota > Thermoleophilia > Solirubrobacterales > Solirubrobacteraceae > Palsa-465. The sequence goes on from JBPCQU010000203.1 coordinate 2,212, forward strand.
CCCGGGTCGAGAAGGTGACCGTCAACATGGGCTGCGGGGACGCCAAGCAGGACTCCAAGGTGCTCGACGCCGCCACCGACCAGCTAGCCACGATCACCGGCCAGCGCCCCAGCGTCCGCCGCGCCCGCAAGTCGATCGCCCAGTTCAAGATCCGCGACGGGATGCCCGTCGGGGTCGCGGTGACCCTCCGGGGCGAGCGCTCATACGAGTTCCTCGACCGGCTGATGTCGATCGCGATCCCGCGCATCCGCGACTTCCGCGGGCTGAGCCCACGCTCGTTCGACGGCCGCGGCAACTACTCGCTCGGCGTCCGCGAGCAGATCATCTTTCCCGAGGTCGACTACGACGAGGTCGATCAGGTCCGCGGCCTCGACATCACGATCACCACTACGGCGGCGAGCGACGAGGAGTCGTTCGCTTTGCTCGAGGCGCTCGGGATGCCGTTCTCGAAGGAAGGCCGTCCACCGGCTTCGCCGGCGGAGCCCCCCGCTTCGCGGGCGGTGCCCCAGTCCGCGGTCGCCAACCAGAATTAGAAGGAGCACATGGCAAAGCGTTCACAGCGAGTCCGCCAGCAGCGGACGCCGAAGTACAAGACCAGGGGCTACACCCGCTGCCGCCGGTGCGGTCGCGCCCGCGCCGTTTATCGCAAGTTCGGCGTGTGCCGGATCTGCCTGCGCGAGCTGGCGCACAACGGCTACGTGCCCGGAATGACCAAGTCGAGCTGGTGAGCGGCCCATGTCGATGACCGACCCCGTAGCCGACTTCCTGACCCGCTTGCGCAACGCCGCCAACGCGCAGCACCACGACGTCGCGATCCCCTCCTCGAAGCTCAAGCGTGAGCTCGCGCGGATCCTCAAGGAGCAGGGCTACATCGAGTCCTACGAGATCGAGCCGCCGGTCGCGGGCCGCCCCGGCGAGCAGATCACGATCACGCTCAAGTACACCAACGACCGCAAGCCGGTCATCTCCGGCATGCAGCGCGTATCGCGTCCGGGTCGGCGGACCTACATCGACCACGGCCACATCCCCCGCATCCAGGGGGGCATGGGCACCGCGATCATCTCGACCTCGAAAGGGGTCATGACCGGCCACGAGGCCCGCCAGCAGCGTGTTGGCGGCGAGGTCGTGGCGCGGGTCTGGTAACAAAGAGCGAGCGATGTCAAGAATCGGACGACAGCCAATCCCGGTGCCCGCCGGCGTGACGATCTCGATCGAACCCGAACGGGTCACGGTCAACGGACCCAAGGGCGAGCTCTCGGAGCGAGTCCACCGCGAGATGACGGTCGAGCGGGCTGAGCGCCAGGACGGCTCCGAGGGCGAGGAGCTGCTGGTCAAGCGCCCGACCGATCGCGGCGAGCACCGCGCGCTGCACGGTCTCACGCGGACGCTGGTGGCGAACATGGTCCAGGGCGTGACCGACGGGTTCGAGAAGCGCCTCGAAATCCAGGGCGTCGGCTATCGCGCGCAGCTGCGCGGCCGCGACCTCGAGCTCGCGCTGGGCTACTCGCACCCGGTCTCGGTCAAGGCGCCCGAGGGGATCGAGTTCGAGGTTCCCCAGCCGACGAGAATCGTGGTTCGCGGCGCATCCAAGCAGCAGGTGGGCGAGATCGCCGCCTACATCCGCAAGCAGCGCAAGCCGGAGCCTTACAAGGGCAAGGGCATCCGCTACGAAGGCGAGTACGTAGCCCGGAAGGTAGGCAAGCGAGCATGACCGTCTTGACCCAGCCACAGCGCCGCCTCAAGCGCCGCCGCCGCGTCCGCGCCAAGATCCATGGCACCGCGCAGCGCCCGCGTATCTCGGTGTTCCGCTCCAACCGCGGCATCTTCGCCCAGCTCGTCGACGACGACGGCGGCCGCACGCTGACCGCCGTCAACTGGACCGAGAACGACCTGCGCAAGCTGACCGGCGCCGACCAGGCCCGGAGCGCCGGCACGCTGCTGGCGCAGCGCGCCAAGGCGGCGGGGGTCGAGTCGGCCGTCTTCGACCGCGGCGGCTATCAGTACCACGGGCGGGTCAAGGCGCTCGCCGACGCCGCGCGCGAAGCCGGCCTGGACTTCTAGACCCCGCTACCCTGACCTGTTCATGCCCCGAGATCGCACAGTGACGTCAGCCGGACTGGACCTCCAGGAGCGCGTGGTCGAGATCAACCGCGTCGCCAAGGTCGTCAAAGGCGGGCGGCGCTTCTCGTTCACGGCGCTGGTCGTGGTCGGCGACGAACGCGACGTGGTCGGGATCGGCTACGGAAAGGCCAACGAGGTCCCGGTGGCGATCCAGAAGGGCGTCGAGCGCGCGAAGAAGAACCTGTATCGGGTCCCCAAGCACGGCTCCACGATCACCCATCAGACGACCGGCATCTTCGGCGCCGGACGCGTGTTCCTCAAGCCGGCCTCACCCGGTACCGGCGTGATCGCCGGCGGCGGGGTGCGCGCCGTGCTCGAGCTCGCCGGGATCCACGACATCTTGAGCAAGAGCCTCGGCTCCCAGAACCCGATCAACCTCGTCAAGGCGACGATGGCCGGGCTCGAGTCGCTGCGGACTCCCGACGAGGTGGCCGAGCTGCGCGGCCTGTCAATCAACCAGGTGCTCGGCCTGACCAACGAGCGCAGCGACGGCGCGCCCGACCAGCCCGCCGAGGAGCCCGTCGCCGCGGAGGCGTCGTGAGTACGGTCCAGGTCACCCAGCGCAAGTCTGGCAACGGCGCTGACAAGAGCCAGCTCGCGACGCTGCGCTCGCTCGGCCTGCGCCGCATCGGCCACACAGTTGAGGTGTCCGATTCACCCCAGGCGAGGGGCATGTTGCACAAGGTCCGCCACCTGGTCGAGGTGCACGAATCGTGAGCCCCAACGTCGAAGAGCGGACCGCCGAGGAGCGCACCGGCGAGGAGCGGATCGGCCTGCACAACCTCACGCCCGCGCCGGGATCGCGCCGCCCGCGCAAGCGGGTCGGCCGCGGCGAGGGCTCGGGCACCGGCAAGACCGCCGGCCGCGGCCAGAAGGGCTATGGCTCGCGCTCGGGCGCCAAGCAGCGCGCGCGCTTCGAGGGCGGCCAGAATCCGATCCACATGCGGATGCGCAAGCTGCGCGGTCCGCACATGAGGAAGTCGATGCCGTTCGAGCCGTTTCGGACCTACACCCAGCCGGTCAACCTGGCCGACCTCGAGGCCCGCTTCGAGGCCGGCGAGCAGGTCACGCCGCAGACGCTCGGCGCCAAGGGCCTCGCCACCCGCAAGGACGTGCCGGTCAAGATCCTCGCCAAGGGCACGGTCTCAAAGGCTTTTACCGTCCACGCGCACGGCTTCAGCCGCGCGGCCCGCGAGCAGATCGAAGCCGCGGGCGGGACCTGCGAACTGATCGAGGGCTGAGCGGACCATGATCGCGACGATCCTCGGGGCGTTCAGGGTCGGCGAGATCCGGACCAAGATCCTGTTCACGGCCGGCATCCTGCTGCTGTACCGGTTCGGGACCCACATCCCGGCGCCCGGCATCAACTCGGCGG
>JBPCQU010000267.1:0-6587 GCA_050997795.1 Solirubrobacteraceae bacterium
CTTGCGCACGGCGCCGAGCCCAATGCTCGCCGCGGCCAGCCAAGCCGCGGCGGCGGCGATCGTGAGCGCGCCGATCGCGTGCGTCATCCCGCGCTCCCCGCGTCGAGATCGAGTGACAGGGCGCCGACGCGCTCCTCCAGGCGTCCCACCGCGACCAGCAGGCCCTGCAGCAGCGCCAGCGGGCTCGGCGGGCAGCCGGGCACGAACACGTCGACGGGTACGACGCGATCCACCGCGCCGTGCACGAGCTCGTCCTCTGAGTAGACGCCTCCGAGCGCACACGCTCCGACCGCGATCACCGCCTTCGGGTCCGGCGTGGCGTCATAGGCCTTCAGCAGCAGGTTGTCGGCGGCGCGGACCGCGGGCCCAGTGACCATCAGCAGGTCCGCGTGCCGCGGCGCCGGCGTGAAGAAGAACCCCAGCCGGTGCAGGTCGTAATGCGGGGCGGCGAGCAGCCTGATCTCCGACTCACAAACCGCGCACGAACCCGTATCGATCGTGCGGATGTGCAGGCTGCGGCCGAACAGCCGCAGCGCGCGGCGGCGCAGCTCACCCGAGAGCTCGCCGAGCTCCTCGCCGAGCGCGAGGTCATCTGGCGTCATCGTCGACCCTTTCAGCTCCGCGAATCGCCACCCGCTTGATCAGAGCCGCACGGTCCGCGGTCGCAAGCAGGAACTCGCCACTCGGCCGGGCCGCCCCGTCGCTGAGCTCGATGCAGCGTCCGCAACCCGTGCAGCGACCGAGGTCGATCACCAGCTCGTGACCCTCGCGCGTGAGCGCGCTGGCCGCACAACCGTGGGCGAGACGGTCTGCCAGCCCGGTGGTGAGGCGGGCTGAATGGAAGGCGGGTGGGCTGGGGAGCCGGCGCGCCCAGGGGTCGATCTTCTTCGGGTAGCGGGTGGTCGCGATCCCCTTGCGCAGTCCGCGGTAGAACCAGAACGCCATCAGCGCGCGAACCCCGCCACGGTCAGCCAGAAGCTGGCCTCGATGATCGGGATGTCGGTGAACACGTTCTGGGCGCGAGCGGCGTCGTCGAACGCCCGCCAGTTGCGCACCGAGGCGGGCCGCAGCCGCGCCCGCCGGATCTGACCTTCGCCGTCAAGCGACACCCAAGCGAGCGCCTCTCCGCGCGGCGACTCCGCCCAACCGAGGCCGTCGCCATCGCGCGGCTGCACCACCGCGCGGCCGGGACCGGCTTCGCCGAGGTGGGCGTCGATCAGCCGCGCTGCCTCCTCGACCTCGTCCACCATCACGCGCATGCGCGCGAGCACATCGCCCGCGTCGCGGGTCGGCACGCGGGGGGCCGGCTCGTCACCGGCTCCCACCGGGTGATCGCGGCGGACGTCGATCGCCTGGCCGGAGGCGCGCGCGACCGGTCCCACCAGCGACAGTCGCTGGGCGTCCTGCTCGAGGACCACCCCGGTGGCCTCCAGGCGGTCGACGTGCGAGTTGGTCACCAGCAGCGCCTGCACGACGTAGCGGAACTCGTCGAGGATCTTCGGCAGCAGACTGCGGATCTCATCGGCGTCGGGCTCACGGCGCACGCCGCCGGGGGAGGCGACCCCGAACAGGTAGCGGTGGCCAAACGCCGCCACGTTGCAGCGCAGCAGCTGCTCGAGCACGATCTCACTCCGCGCCTGGCCCACCGACAGCCCGGTCGTCTGACACAACGCCGCGATCGCTGCCGCGTGGTTGTAGATCCGCTCGAGTTCGAGCGCGACCGTTCTCGTGTGCGCCGCGGCGGCTGGCACGTCTGTGCCGGTGACCGCCTCGATCGCCCGGCAGAACGCGACCGTGTCACCGACCGACGACAGTCCATCGGCGCGCTCGACGAAGAACGTGGCGCGCTCGGGATCCAGACCGGCCAGCCGGCGCTCGATGCCGCGGTGCTTGTGCCAGTGGAACAGGTAGAGATCGAGCACCTCCTCGCCGGTCGTCACCAGGCCCATGTACAACGACTCCCAGCCTGCGACGCGAACGGGGCCGAACGGGAACTCGAACGCTTCGCCGCTGACTACGTGGGGCTGATAGTCACGCGCGAGCCGCATCCCCTCCCGCCGCCCAAGCCGCGGGAACGCATCGGCGCGATGGGGTGGCATCAGCACGCGGTTGAGCGGCTTGTCGTTGTCGGGGCGGATGCCGTACTGCTCGTAGATCTCGCACTCCTCGACGAACGCGGCGGGGTCAAGATCCGACAGCTGGGGGAAGTGGTCCCCGTCGACTTCGCACTCGAGAACCAGGTAGCGGCTCTCGGCGTCGAGCGCGTACACGGTGCGCAACAGGATCTGCCCATCTGAGTTGTCGTCGGCGAACAGGTCGGCAAGTCGTGCGCCGTGCTGGGTCGCAAGCTCGTGGCTGAGCGGGCCGATCTGTCCGGCGTCGACGCGCGCGACGTTCGTCCGCTGGGTCCCGTTCAGCAGCGCCAGCGCGCCGCCGTTGATTGTCTGCTGCTGCTGCTGCTCGCTCATGAGATCGCGTGGATCGAGTTCATGATCAGCTGGTTGAGACCAGCCGGTATCCACACGCCGAGTAGCAGCAGCAGCGTAAGTCCCGCGACGAGCGGCGTCGCCGCGAGCAGCCGCCCAGAACGCTCACTGTAGGCTGGGCCGGAGGTGGGACGCTCGGGCGAGCCGCCGAGCGCCATCCCGGCGGCGGCGCTCACCAGCGCGACGAACACGATCGCCAGCAGGATCACCAGGATCGCGACGAGCACGATGCTGGACCGCGCAAGCCCCGCGCGGACGATCGTGAACTCGCTCAGGAACATGCCGAACGGAGGCGAGCCGGCGACTGCCAGTGCGGCGAGGAGCAGGACGGCGCCGGTCAGCGGTGTGACGCTCAGCACGCCGCGCACCTCGTCGATCAGCCGGGTGCGGTAGCGCAGAACGATGTCGCCGCTGGTCAGGAACAGCACCGACTTCCCGATCGCGTGCGTGAGCGTGTGCAGCAGCGCGCCGTAGAAGCCGAGCACACCGCCGAAGCCGAGCGCGATCGCGATGATCCCCATGTGCTCGACCGACGAGTAGGCGAACAGCCGCTTGTAGTTGCCGCGCAGGACGATGAACAGCGTCCCGACGATCACCGACGCGAACCCGAAGACCAGCAGGATGTGCGCAGCGTAGTGGCTGCCGAGCGCTGCCCGAGTCAGGGCCTGAAAGCGGATGATCGCGTACATCCCGGTGTTCAACAGGGCCGCCGAGAGCATCGCGCTGGCAGGGCTCGGCGCTTCGGAGTGGGCGTCTGGCAGCCACGTGTGCATCGGGGCGAGGCCAACCTTCGTCCCGTAGCCGATCAGCGCCAGCAGGAACGCCAGCCGTAGGCTCTGGCCGCTCAGCCCACCGGCGTGCACGAACAGGTACGACCATGTCAGATGCTCCGTCGGCGAGCCGGCGAGATTGCCCGCCGCGTAGTACAGGAACAGCGTCCCGACGAGCGCGATCGTGACCCCGAACGAGCTGATGATGATGTACTTCCACGCGGCCTCGAGCGAAACCGACTTGCCCTCCAGGCCCACGAGCACGCAACTCGCGAGCGTGCTTGCCTCGATCAGGACCCACAGCAGGCCAAGGTTGCCGGTCTCGAACGAGGCCAGCATCATTGACGCGAAGATCGCGAAGAAGATGAAGTACAGGCGCACCTGCAGTGGCCTCAGCTGTCCGCGCTGCTCCTCGGCGCGCAGGTACGCGGCCGAACCGAAGCTCGCGAGCGCCACCACCACCGCGATCGTCGCCAGGAAGAAGCCGCTCAGCGGGTCGAGGTAAAGAAAGCCGCTGAGAGCGCTCACGCGGTGACCTCCCCCCACGTCGATAGCAAGCACGATCGCAATACCGAGCGTCGCCACACCCGACGCCGCCGCGACCGCGCCGAGCGGCCGTGCCCGAGCGGTGAGCGCCGCGGCGAGCGCCGGCGTCAGCGGCAGCGCGACGACAACGATGGCCAGCGCGATCATTCGCTCAGCTGCCTGAGCTCCGGTGCGCTCGCCTCGGCGAGCTGGCGCGCCAGTCCCGAGACGAACGCGATCATGATCAGCACCGCGGCGACGAGGTCGAGAAACACTCCGGCCTCGACGATGAACGGAAATGTCGCGACGATCGCGATCGCGCCGAGGAACACGCCGTTCTCGATGATCAGCCACCCGATCAGCTGGGCGATCGTGTGACGGCGCACGACCATGCAAAGCGCGCCGAGCAGGATCACCGCGGTCGAGATCGGGACGACCGCTTGGGCCACGAGCGTGTTTGGCACCGTGCCCGGCCGGATCGCGAGGAACGCGAACGCGGTCAGGAAGGCGCCGAAGATCAGCGAGCTCGAGAGGCCCGTGGAGAGCGACACGTCGCGCTTGAGCGCGAAGCGATCGATCAGGAAGTGACGGGTGCCGTACGGGATCCCGATCCCCTTGATTAGGAACGTCAGCGCCGCCAGTACCCACAGCCCGGCATTGCCGTCGTGAACGGCCACCACCGCCGCCGCGAACGAGAGCACGATCGATTGGGCGCCGTAATAGATCACGTAACGGTCAAACAGCTTCGAGCCGAGGCATCCGAACGCGCACAGCAGCATCACCACGGCGGCTATGTCGAGCAGCACCCCTTCCGGCGACGTGGCCGACAGGCTCTCGAACACGGCAAACGTGGGCAAGACGATCCCTCTCTCTCAGGTCCCCAGAACGTAGGAGGTCGCGATCCCGATCAGCGCGAGCAGGAAGGCGGCGCCGAGGTACTCCGCGATCCGGAAGAAGCGGAGCTTCGCAAACGAGCTGTCGACCACCACGATCGCCAGCCCGCAGACGGCAAGCTTGCCGAACAGGGCGAGGATCCCCAGCAACCCTCCCACGAGGCTGGTCGCGCTCCCGAGCCCCCAGGGGATCACGAACACGTTCATGAAGATCGACGAGAGCAGGAACAGTTTCATCCACGAGCCCCACTTGACCAGCGCGTACTCCCGCCCGGAGTACTCAAGCACGCGGCTCTCCTCGATCATCGAGATCTCGATCGAGCCGCTCGGGTTGTCGATCGGGATCCGGCCGGTCTCGGCGAGCACCAGCATGAAGAACGCGATCGCGCCGAGCAGGTGCGTCGGCAGCACGTACGCGGCGCCCGAGTGAGCGATCGCGTGGTTCTCCAGGTACGGGTTATCGGAGTGCGACAGGGCGCCGACCGTGAAGAACACGAGGATCAGCGCCGGCTCGGCGAAGCTGCCGAGCCAGGTCGTCCGGCTCGCTCCCAGGCCGCCGAGCGGGCTGGCGGTGTCAAGGGCCGCCAGCGAGATCGCGAAACTCGCGAGGCTGAGCACGAACCCACCGCCGATCAGGTCGCCGAGGAACGCCAGCGGCAGCGGCTCGTCGGTGATGATCGGGACGATCACTGACACAGCCAGGTAGGACGAGAACGCCACGAACGGCGCGCCGCGGAAGATCCAGGACGCCTGATCGGAGATCGCGCTGCCCTTGCGCAGCAGCTTGCGCAGATCGCGATACGGCTGCAGCACGCTGGGCCCGCGCTTGGACTGGACGATCGCCTCCGCTCGCGCCAGCACGCCAGCGTATAGCGGCGCCGCGATAAGCACGACCAGACTTTGGATGACCTGCAGCAGATCGGCCACGCGCTCGTCTCCGCCCACGGACTCCTATCTCGAAAAATAGAGATAGAAGCCATCATCCGCGCCCGCTGTCTACCCGGGCGCGGAATTACGCGGGCCTCATCGCGTGGAGCCGCTGATGATATCGGCTGTCGGGGAGGCTCGTCCAATCCGCCCGCCAAGCGGCGGATCGAAGCACAGCAGAGCTACCCCGCCCATCGGGTCGCCCCGAGCTCCCGCGACGCCGAGCGGGCGCTCTCGATCACGTGTGCCACGAGCTCGGCTCGGGGCGAGCCGTCTTGACAAATGCGCTCGATTGACCCTTCGATCCCGATCGCCCCGATCTTGACAAGCTCGCGATCCTCGATCGGAGCGGCGATCGACGCGATGCCCGGCACCAGCTCGCCGACCTCGCAGCCCCAGCCCCGTTCAGACACGTCATCGAGCTCCCCTAGCAGACGACGGATGGCAGTGACCGTCGCGGGGGTGTAACGGGGAAGGTCGGCGCCGACGAACTCCGTGACGAGCTCCCGATGGGGGGCGAGCAGCGCCTTGCCGAGGGCGGTCGCGTGTGCGGGCATCAGGCTTCCGACCTCGAGCGCCCGACGGCTGTCGTCAGGACGCGAGACGTGATGGACGACCAGCACCTGATGCTCGTGCAGCGTGCCGACGCGCACGCTCTCGCCGCTTTGCATCGCCAGCGAGTGCGTTGCGTTGAGCGCGCCCATGCGCAACTCGTTGGCCTCGAGGTAGCTGAAGCCCAAGGGAAGCAGCCCGGCGCTGAGCTGATACTTGCCCGAATCGTTGTGCTGCTCGACGAAGCCAACGAGCGCCAGCGTCCGTAGGATCCCATGCACGGTGCCTTTCGGCACGGCCAGCTCGCGTGCGAGCTCCGCCACGCCCAGCCGGCGCGAGCCCCCCGACAGCAGACGCAGGATCGTCGCCGCGCGCTCGATCGTTTGGATCCCCGGACGCACCGGCTTGACGCTCATCGGATACGCGACGCCTGC
>JBPCQU010000008.1:0-5238 GCA_050997795.1 Solirubrobacteraceae bacterium
GTGGGGGGACCTGCTCGGCCGAGGACGACGGGGGGGTGACGGACGCGGGGGTGGATGCCGGGGGGACGGATGGGGCGACGGGGGGAAAGGGCGCTGCCGGCACCGCCCCCGAGGCCGCGCCGTCGCCCCCGGTTCCCGCCGGCCCGATGGCGGCCCACGCGGACGGGGCGGCGGGCCCACCCGATCCGATCTCCGCGGCCCTGGCCAGCGCGCCTCCCGATTCCCGGCCCAGAATGGATCCCCGCTGGCGGGCTGACGACTGGACCCGGCCGACGACGATCGGGCTCGAGGGCCTGCCTGCGCTGCCCCCGCCCGACCCTTCGCCCGGGGTACAGCCTCCGCCTAGCCCCGGCCAGCTCCCCGACGTCGCCGACGAGCACACCTCGCGCCCGCCGTCGCAAGAGCCCGATGGGGGCCTGTTGTGAGTGACAAGCGCCTGACGTATGCGTTCGGACCGCTGGAGCGGCGCGGCATCCTCGGTCCCCTACGCCCGGGCCAAGCCGCCGTGCTGGCGGGCGGTGCGCTGTTGGCGATCGTCTTGCTGGACCGATCGCCATCGCCCACAGGTGCACTCGGTGCGCTGTTCGCCTTCGCCGTCGCACTCGGCGCGAGCTTCGCTCCGCTCGCGGGACGCACCGCGCAGGAGTGGGTTCCGGTCGCCACCTCGTTCGTCGCCCGCCGGGCGATCGGACGCTCACGGTTTACCTCGGCGGCGCCGGCGAACAGAAGCTTGACCCGTGGACTCGGACGGGGGCGGGCGCCGTCCCTGTCTGAGCCAAGACCGCAGGCCCCCAGCCCGCTCCATGGAGTCCGGATCATGGAGGCCGCCTACCGTCAGCGGACGATCGGCGTCCTGTCAGAGCACGCCGGTCGCCGGCTGACCGCGGTCCTGGCCTGCCGGGTGGTGGCGTTCTCGCTACTCGATCCCGAGGCGCAGGAGAGGCGCCTCGCGCGTTGGGGACTCGTGCTGTCGGGCGCCGGTGCTTCGCCGATCAGACGCCTGCAGTGGATCGAGCGGACCGCCCCGGCCCAAGGCGACGAGCTGGCGCGCTGGGTCCACGCCGAGCGCGATCCGGCGGTCCCGCCGCGGGGCACGCCGATGATCGAGTCCTACCTCGAGCTGATCGGAACCACCGCCCGGGTCACGCAGGAGCACGAGATCCTGCTCGCGGTGCAGGTCGACGCGCGTCGCGTCCGCGGTCGGGGCGACGGGACCGTCGCTAACGGGCTGGTGGAGCAGACCGAGCACGTGGCCAAGGGCCTCGAGGCCGCCGAAGTCACAGTCCTCGGCGCGCTCAGCGCCGGTCAGCTCGCCCGCGCCCTGCGAACGGCGTTTGATCCCTACGCCCGGTCCGAGCTCGCCGGCCTGGAGGCTGCCGACCCGGATCGCGACGGGCTCGCCGAGGGCGGCGCCTGGCCCCTCGGGGCGCGGGAGTTCTGGGATCACTACCACAGCGACGGGGCGCTGCACGCGACCTACTGGATCGCGGCCTGGCCGCGGACCGAGGTCTCGCCGATGTTCATGGACGCCCTGCTGGGCAGCTCGAGCGCGGTGCGCTCGGTGGCGGTCACGTTCGAGCCTCTTCCGACCGAGCGCTCGGTTCGGGAGATCGAGGCCGCGGTCACCCGAGACCGGGCTGACCGCGAGCTACGAGCACGCTTCGGTCAGTCCGAGACCGCGCGCCAGCGCCAGGCGCGCGACGCCACGGTGCGCCGCGAGGCCGAGCTGGCGGCCGGCCACGGCGAGGTCCGGCTGAGCGGCTTCGTGACCGTCTCGGGCCGCGACCCCGATGACCTGCGCCGCGGCTGCTCCGAGGTGCTCGACCACGCCGCGCGGGCACACCTCGAGCTGCGCCGGTGCTACGGCCAGCAGGCCGATGCGTTCACGTTCACGCTCCCGCTGTGCCGGGGACTGCGATGAGGCCATGGACGGGCGAGCGGTCCGTTCCCGAGGGCACGGCGTGAGCTTGCGGGCCAGCGAGCGCCCCGCGCACAGGTGCACGACCCGTCACGCCCAGGCGGTCTACCCGTTTATCACCGCGGGGGGTCTCGGCGGACGCGGGGTGTTCGTCGGGCGCGACTCGAGCGGCGGCGCCTTCTGCTACGACCCGTGGGCCCTGTACGGCGAGGGCGTGCTCGACGACCCCAACGCGATCGTGCTCGGCAAGCTCGGGCAGGGCAAGAGCGCCCTCGTCAAGACGCTCCTGTGGCGGATGCTGCTGTTCGGGCGCCGGGCGTTTGTGCTCGACGTAAAGCGCGAGTACGGGCCACTCTGCGAGGCGGTCGGCGTGGAGCCCATCTCCCTGGTCCCCGGGGGCGGCGTGCGGCTCAATCCGCTCGCCACGCGCCCCGAAGAGCACGCCCAGCTCGAGCTGCTCCGGGCCGTGACCGTGACCGCGCTGGGCGGTCCGCTGACCCAGGTCGAGGCGGGGGCCCTGCGCGAGGCGCTGCGCACGGTCCGGGCACGACGCGGCGCCGAGCCGACTCTGCCCGAGATCGCCTCTGTCCTGTTCGCTCCCGTGGCCGAGATGGCCGACCGGTTGCAGTGCAGCGCGGAGCTGCTGGCGGCAGACGCGCGGCGTGCGGCGCTGGCGCTCCAGGACCTGTGCGAGGGGCCGCTGCGGGGGATGTTCGACGGGCCGACCACGCCCGGGCTCGATCTGGACGCCAAGCTGCTCGTGCTCGACCTCCACGCCGTCCGCGACTCGCCGGCCGTGGGCATTCTGATGGCGTGCGCGACGGCGTGGATCAGCGCGCTGCTCGCGCGCACGGCGCAGCGCCCGGGCCGCGAGCGGCTGGTCAACGTCGCCGACGAGTCCTGGAAGATCGTCCAGCACACGGGGCTCGGTGAGTGGTTTCAATCCAACTTCAAGCTCGCGCGCCAGTTCGGCGTCATGAACCTGGTCGTGCTCCACAAGCTGGCTGACCTGCACGCCGCCGGCGACGCCGGCTCGCGCGCGGCGCGGATCGCGGAGGGTCTGGTAGCCGACGCGTCGACACGAGTGGTGTATCACCAGGATGAGAGCCAGGTTCCGCTCACGCGCTCGCTGCTCGGCCTGTCCCACAGCGAGGCCGAGCTGATCTCGATGCTGTCGCCCGGGCAGGCGCTGTGGTGCGTCGGCGCGCGCTCGTTCGTCGTCCAGCACTACCGCTCCCGGGTCGAGTCGCGGCTGACCAACACCGACACGGGCATGAACGCCACCGCCACCGCGCTGCGACGCACATGAAGCGCGGCCAGCGCAGCGGCGGGATCTCCGACGCGGCGATGCTGGCGCTGATCGGCGTCCTGTTCGCGCTCGGGACGGCTCTGTGGCTCTGGGGCGGCCTCGCCGGCGCGGTGTTCGGCGGCGGCTGGCCCGAGGTGCACGCCGGTCAGCTGCTCGGAGTGCTTGTTCGGCTTCCGACCAGGCTGGTGGACCCAGCCGGAGCGTGGCCGCGCCCTGCGCGCGAGACGCTCCCGGGTCCGGCCGGGTTCTACGGCGCGCTGGGCGTGCTGGTGGCAGGCGCGGGAGCCGCGTTCGCGCTCGCTGCCCGCATCGGGCTCACCCCTCGCATCTCGCGCCGCACGCAGGCCGCCCGCTGGGCCGGCGGCGGAGACCTGCACGCCTTGCGCAGTCATTCGCGCACGCGACGTCTGGCGCCCGGGGGCCAGGCGCGCGCGGGGCGCCTGACGCTGGGGCGCTATCGCGGCCGGCTGCTGCACGCCGAGGAGCGCCACGCGCTGGTCGCGTTCGGGCCGCCGCAGTCGGGCAAGTCGGCCGGGCTCGCGGTCCCGGCGCTGCTCGAGTGGGACGGGCCGGCGATCGCCTCGTCGATCAAGACCGACCTGCTGTCCTGCACGATGCAAAGTCGGCGGGCGATCGGCGAGGTGCTCGTGTTCGACCCCTTCGGCCTCGCCGGGACGGGGTCGCACACCTGGTCGCCGCTGCGCGCCGCGGAGACCTGGGACGGCGCCCTCGAGTCCGCTTGGCGTCTGGCCGCAGCCGGGGAACTGGACCAACGCGGCGTCGAGGGCGGTGACTTCTGGGCCGTAGCGGCCGAGCAGCGGCTCGCGCCGCTCCTGTTCACGGCCGCGGCGGCCGGGCTCGGGATGGACGCCGTCGTGCGCTGGACCTACGGGCAGGGCGCTCGCGAGCTCGACGAAGCCGTGGCCCGATTGACCGGCTCACCCCGCGACGAGGAGCAGCTGGAAGGCGCCCACGCCGCCTACGACGCGTTGCGCGCGTTCGAGTCCCAGGCCGACCGCACCCGCACGTCGATCGAGGCCACCGCGCAGGGCCTGCTGCGGGCCTACCGCTTCAGCCGCGTGCTGCGCTCCGCCCGCTCCACGGAGATCGTCCCTGATGCTCTGCTCGACGGCAGAGGAACCCTGTACCTGATCGGCGACGCGAAGGCCTCGAAGCTGCTGCGGCCGATCTTCCTCGCGCTCCTGTCCGAGATCGTCGACCGTGCGTACGAACGCGCCACGCTCGCCGGCGGCCGTCTCGAGCTGCCGCTGCTGCTGTGCCTCGACGAGGCCGGCAACGTGGCCCCGCTCCCCAACCTGGCCGAGATCGCGTCGACGGCGCCGAGCCACAACATCCAGCTCGTCTCGATCTTTCACGACCTCGCCCAGGCCCGCAGCCGCTACGGTCGTCAGGCCGAGACGGTGGTCAACAGCCACCGAGCGCGGATGCTGCTGCCGGGCGTCGCCGACCTCGACACGTTGCGCTACTTCGCCGGGCTCGTGGGCGAGGAGGAGGCGCGCGAGACGACGCGGACGACGGGGGCGGGATCGGGCGGGGGCACACGCACGAGCGGGGTGCGGCGCCGGCCGCTGGTCGCCGCCGAGGCGCTGCGCCAGCTGCCCGACCGCCACGCCCTACTGCTCTACGGCCGCCTCCCGCCCGCCGAGATACGGCTGCGGATGTGGTTCGCCGACCGGCGGCTGCGAAAGCTGGCCGCGCCGTGAACTGGCAGGGCCCCGGCGACGCTCCGGGTGACCAACCGCCCGGCGACGATTGGACCGAGGATGAGGCAGCGCGCTGGCCGATGACCTGGCGGGGGCTGTATCCGCGCGAGCGGTGGCTGTGGTTCGAGCGGCTGTGGAGCGACGTCTGCTCGCTGCGCGAGCGCTACCGGCTGGCGATCCGCTCGGGCTGGTGGGAGGACGAGGTCCAGCTCGAGGCGCTGGCCGCGTTCGCCGCCTGGACTGACCGCTACGACTCGGGCGAGTGGGACGATCCGCCGGGCAAGCTC
>JBPCQU010000100.1:0-2775 GCA_050997795.1 Solirubrobacteraceae bacterium
CTTTCGTGACACCGACTCGGTGCGCTCGTCGAGCTCGACGCGGACGCCGAGTGCCCGCAGCCGCTCGAGTACAGTCGCCCCGTACTCGAGGTGACGGTCGGAGATCGGCAAGACGATCGCCTGGAGCGGGGTCAGCCACACCGGCAGCTCGCCCGCGGTGTGCTCGAGCAGGATCCCGATGAAGCGCTCGTAGGAGCCCATCAGCGCACGGTGGATCATCACCGGCTGGTGCTCGGCGTTGTCGGCGCCCGTGTAGACGAGATGAAACCGCGCGGGAAAGTTGTAGTCCAGCTGCACGGTGCCGAGCTGCCAGGAGCGCCCCAGGGAGTCGGTCATGTGCATGTCGATCTTCGGCCCGTAGAAGGCGCCATCGCCCTCGTTGAGGTCGTATTCGAGCCCCTGGGAGTCGAGCGCGTTGAGGAGCGCCGCCTCGCTGCGGTCCCACAGCTCGTCGGAGCCGATGCGCACCTCGGGGCGCGTCGAGAGCTCCAGGCGCACGTCGAAGCCGAAGATCGCGTAGGTGGCGAACGCGAACTCGAGGCACCCGGCGACCTCCTGCTGGATCTGGTCCTCGGTGCAGAAGATGTGGGCGTCGTCCTGGGCGAAGTTGCGGGTCCGCAACAGCCCGTGCAGCGTGCCGCTGGGCTCATTGCGGTGCAGCAAGCCGGGCTCCGAGTAGCGCACGGGAAGGTCCCGGTAGGAGTGCGGACGCATCGAGTAGAGCTGGCAGTGGCCGGGGCAGTTCATCGGCTTGATCGCCGCCTCGCTTCGCTCGCGCTCCGAATCCGTGGACTCGGTCACGAACATGTGATCACGGTACTTGTCCCAGTGGCCGGAGATCTTCCACAGCGAGCTGTCGAACAGCTGCGGCGTCTTGACCTCGGTGTAGCCGCGCGGGGTGCCCATCTCCCGGCTCAGGCTCACCAGCTCGTTGAACACCTGGGCGCCGGCGGGATACCAGAACGCCATCCCGGGCGCGGTGTCAGAGAAGCCGAACAGCCCGAGCTGAGGCCCTAGCCGCCGGTGGTCGTTGGCGCGGGCGCGCTCGAGGCGCTCGAGATGCTCGTCGAGCTCCCGGCGCGAGAAGAACGCCGTTCCGTACACGCGCGTGAGCATCTGCCGATCGGCGTCCCCGCGCCAGTAGGCGCCCGCAACCGACTGCAGCTTGAACGCCTTGATCCGCTTCGTGCTCGGTGAATGTGGCCCCCGACACAAATCCGTGAAGGGACCGTTGGTGTACAGCGACACCGTCTCGAGCGGTTGGGCGGGGTCGGCATCCCGAACGAGGTCCTCGATCAGCTCCACCTTGTAGGGCTGCTTCTCGGCGTTGAAGCGCTCGAGCGCCTGCGCGACGCCCACGTCCTCGCGTACGAACGGCTCGTCGGCGTCGACGTGCGCCTGCATCCGCTTCTCGATCCGCTCGAAATCCGAGTCGCTGACCGTGACTTCCTCGGGGAACTCGAAGTCGTAGTAGAAGCCGTCCTGCACCGGCGGCCCGATCGAGAGCTTGACACCGGGATAGAGCTCGAGCACTGCTGCCGCCAGGACGTGTGCCGCGTCGTGGCGGATCAGCGCCAGCGTCTCCTCGCCGCTGCGCTCGGTGAGGATCTGCAGCGCGGCGGGCGACCCGTCACCATCGGGGAGCGCGCGCGTCAGGTCGCGAAGCTCCGCGCTGACCTTGACCGCCAGCGCCGCCCGGGCCAGACCGGGGCCGATCGCGGCCGCTGCGTCGGCGCCGGTCGCGTTTTTGGGCAGGGTCAACTGAGTGCCGTCGGGAAGCTCGTAGTCCATCGCCGTGTGATGCTATGCGGTGCGGTGCGGGGCGTATGCGGTGCGGGGCGTATGCGGTGCGGGTCGGCGATCGCCGCTCAGAGGCACATGTTGACGGCGGCGCGCTCGACGGTGTTGTGATCCTCGAGGCCGGCCTGATCGCGAGCGCGAACCACGAAGTAGGCGCCGGCGCCGCCCACGCTGTCGGTGGTCGCCCCCGCCTGCGTGGTCCAGCTCGGCGTCGAGAAGTTCTCGCCCCCGGGGGTGGTGGCGTAATAGATGTCGTAGACGATCTCTGAGCTGGGCGTGACCGGGTCGGTCGCGGCGCTCCAAGTGAGCGTGAAAATCCGCTCCTTCGGCACCACGTTGATGGGGCCAGGCGAGCACGTGGTGGCGGATTGGAGTCCTGCGAACGTGGGCCCGGTCGTCGGCGGACCGCCTGGGGTCCCGACCGGAACCGGATTGACCCGGAACGAGAAACGGGTGATCGTTCGCGGCGCGATCACGATGTCCGGGCAGGCGCGCAGCCGCGGGCAGAGGATCGTGGTGACCTCCTGGATCCGGCCGTGGAACCGGCCGGCGCACCAGGTTCCCCCGAGGCGCTTTGGATTCAGCGTGACGCGCAGATGTGCGTGGCGCTGGCTCGGACGCAACCAGATCGAGACGCTCGATACGCAGCCCGTTCCCTCGGGCCCGTCGGTTTGCAGCTGATATACGCGTCGCAGGGTGCCGAGGCTGCCGGTTCGGTCGGGGGCACGGAAGCGCAGCACGAATGTGGTGGTGGGGTTCCCGGACCCAGGCGCTAGGTACGCGCGCGTGCCCGCGGCCGCGCTCGCGGCAAGCGTGAACGAGCCCACCACCGCAAGCGCAACCACTCCGAAGACAGCGCGCCTCATCTCGATGCGAAGTCTAATGCCCTCGCCAGCCGCCGTGTGATCAAAGTTTGGCGCTCGACCGAGCCTTCCTCAGCTCGGCCGTCGCGGCAGGCAATCGCTTGATTTGCGC
>JBPCQU010000117.1:0-3550 GCA_050997795.1 Solirubrobacteraceae bacterium
TCGGTCGACTATCCCGACCGCAGTCTCAACCGCCTCACCACGGCCTTTCGGATCTTCACGATCATCCCGATCGCGATCCTCGCCGCAACGATCGAGGGCGGCAGCTACGCGTCGAAGGCGGGAGGTGCCGGCGTCCGCTACGCCGGCGGCGGCATCGCGATTCTCGTCATCCCCGTGCTGCTGATGCTTCTGTTCCGCAAGAAGTACCCGCGCTGGTGGTATGACTGGAACCTGCAGCTCACCCGCTTCAGCAACCGGATCGGCGTCTACTTCGCGCTGATGGACGACCGCTACCCCTCCACTGACGAGCAGCAGGCCGTCCACCTCGACTTCCCCTACCCCGACGCCGAGCACGACCTGAGCCAGGGCCTGCCGCTGGTCAAGTGGCTGCTGGCGATCCCCCATTACATCGTGCTGATCTTCCTCACGATCGGCGCGCTGCTGGCGACCATCTTCGCCTGGTTCGCGATCCTCTTTACCGGCCGCTACCCGCGCTCGCTGTTTGACTTCATCGAGGGTGTGATCCGCTGGCACAACCGCGTCGCCGCCTACGCGTTTCTGCTGATCACCGACCGCTACCCCCCGTTCAGCCTGCAGACCTAACGGTCTGCTGGTCAGGACCCAGCTGACCGCTGCGGCCGTCGGACCGACCCTTCAGTGGTCTCCGAGTGCAACGAGGCGAGGGGCGAGGTAGACGAAGGGTCGGAGGGGATGGGCGGCAGGAGCTGGGTACGTTCGTGGCGCGTGGACGAAGCGCAGGAGCCACGAGGAGCGGGGCGCCCGGCCCGCCACCTGGGAGACCTGCATTGCGGTGACTGCGGGACTGATCGGACAGCCCCGACCCTCTCGAGATCGTTCCGATCCGGCATTCTCGCTGCGGGATTGTGGCTCGGCTGAGAGTCATGCCTTTCGCCCGAGGGAGGGGCCGTCGATAGGCTCGGTGGATGTTCGCGAGCTCAGGAGGAGCCCAGCTTGCCTACGAGACCACAGGGGTCCAGGACGGCGCTGATGTTCTGCTGATTCACGCTGGCGTCAACGATCGACGTAGTTGGCAGCACGTTGTCGCGCGGCTGAGTTCGCGTCACCGGTGTGTCGCGTTTGACGCCCGGGGTTTTGGCGAAACCGTGTACGAGCGCGAGGATGGCTGGTCGCCGGTCAGCGACGCTGTAGCGGTTCTTGACGCGGCTGGCGTTGAGCGGCCCGTCGTGGTCGCGTGCTCGATGGGTGGTCAGACGGCCATCGATCTCACCCTCGCTCACCCCGCTCGGGTGGCTGGGCTGGTGCTCATCGGCGCGGCGATACGCGGTGCGCCGTACCCCGATCTCCAGAAGGGGCCGACGGCCGAGCTGAACGCCCGGATTGAGGAGGCCGATTCCGCCGGTGACCTTGACGAGGTCGCTCGGCTCGAGGCATGGATGTGGCTTGACGGCCCCAGCGCAACGGAGGGACGCGTCAGCGGGCCGGCGCGTGAGCTGTTTCTCGACATGAACCGCCGGGCGCTGCGGGCGGAGGACCCCGGCGAGCAGGCCGAGCTACCGGCGGCGTGGACCCGCCTCGGTGAGATTGCGGTGCCCACGCTGGTGATGATTGGCCAGCTCGATGCCGAGGAGATTCAGGCGATCGACGAGCCAGCGGCGGGGATGATCCCGGGCGCTCGACTCAGGCTCCTCGACGGTGTCGCGCACGTCCCGCACCTCGAGTCGGACCCCACGACGCTGGACGAGATCGCCACTTTCGTTGACTCGCTCGCCTAAATGACGCCGAGCGAGGCTGTCGGCGGCGTGACTCACTCTCGTTCGAGAGTTCGAAGCAGCAGCGATGCATCGGCGCGGAGGTGGCCACGATCTGAGAAAGTTGAGGGGTCCACCCGCCTTTGTCTGCTCCGCTCGGAGCCTCCAGGACGATCCAGTCCGTTCAAGATAGAAGAAGGAGCCGCCGTAACGGGGGCGCCACCGTGTGTGCAGGTCGGGCCGGCCCCCTTACGCTGCAGCCCCGGCCACGACCGAGCTCGACCAGTCGATCACCGAGGTGGGTTTGATGACGTGCTTGGACATCCCGAGCTCGTTTGGCGCCAGGCCGAGCGCGAGTCCGACCAGCTGGGGCAGGTGCAGCACCGGCATGCCGAGCTCGCGTCCCGCGACCTTCGACGCTGAGGGCTGCTGCATGTCGAGGTTCAGATGGCACAGCGGGCAGGGGACCACGAGGCAGTCGGCGTCGGCGTCGATCGCATCACCGAGGTGTCGTCCCGCCATCGCCAGCGATGCCTGCTTGTTCATCGTGAGGATCGGAAAGCCGCAGCACTTGTAGACGCCGGCGTAGTCGATCACGGTTCCGCCGAGCGCCTCGATCACCATGTGCATGTAGCGGTCGCGCGGATGCTCTGAGTCGACGCCCAGCCGCTCCACCGGCCGCACGATGTAGCAGCCGTAGAAGGGCCCAACCTTGAGATCGGTCAGCGGTCGCTTGACCTTGGCCTTGAGCGCGTCGAGCCCGATCTCCTCCACCAGCAGCCAGAGGAAGTTCTTGTTCGTCAGCCCTTTCTCGTAGGAGAGGCCGTCCGCAGACAAGTTCTGGTTGATCCGCTCGCGGTAGTCGGTGTTGGCGTCAAGCCGCTCCTGGCACTCGGACTGAGCGCCCTGGCAGGTGGAGCAGATGTTCATCATCAGCTCCCCGTCGGTGCGCTGCGCTAGCGCGAACGTCCGCGCGTTGAGGGTGTCGGCGAGCTCCTGGTTGTGCTCGGCGATCACGCCGGCCCCGCAGCACGACGCCCGGTCGAGCTCGACCAGCTCGATGTCGAGCAGCGGCGCCACCTTCGCCATCGAGCCGTGCAGCTCGGGTGTGAACCCCCGGCTCACGCAGCCGGGCCAGTAGGCGACCTTCATGAATTCTCCGTTTCGCTCGCGGAGGACTCGCCCTGCTCTTCGGGCCCCGGGAAGGCGGGGGATTTGTCCGGGGGGGCGGCGGGCGCCTCGGGTTCGCCGGCGGGCGCCGAGGGTCCAACCGGTGCCTCGGGTTCCCCGGCTGGCGCCGAGGGCTCGGGTGGGGCCTCGCGGTCCGCGGCGCCGTCCTCCTCGGGTCCGTCCTCATACCCGGTCACGTACAGGTTGAGCTCGTCTCGCCGCTCGCGGCCCTCGACCGTCCGGTAGATCCGCTTCAGCGACTCCAGATCGGACTTGCGCAGCTTGTGGCCGAGGAGCGCGATC
The DNA here is from genome assembly GCA_050997795.1 of Solirubrobacteraceae bacterium. GTDB lineage: Bacteria > Actinomycetota > Thermoleophilia > Solirubrobacterales > Solirubrobacteraceae > Palsa-465. Next base: position 3,204 of record JBPCQU010000117.1, read on the forward strand.
TTCGGGCTCACCTTGCCGCGGACCACGCCGGTGACCACGGTCGAGAGCGAGCTCAGCAGCTCCCTGCCCGCGGCGGGGTGAAACTTCCCGAACCACGAATTGCCGCCGTAGCTGCGGGGGAGCAGCTCGGCTTCGTTGAGCAGGCCATAGTCGCGGACCAGGGTCACGAACGCGTCCTCGTGTCGGTGGCCATTGTTGCCATCGACGATCTCCTGGTCAGAGCCGGCCTTGCGTCGCAGGCGCATGATCTGACTCATCGGCGCGACATCCTTGGGGCACGCGTCGATGCAGTTGAAGCAGTGAGTGCAGTCATAGATCCCGTGCTCGTCCTCAGACAGATCGAGCAG
>JBPCQU010000128.1:0-10110 GCA_050997795.1 Solirubrobacteraceae bacterium
CTTGCCGCCGGCTTCGGCGGCGGCACGACCCCGCGCTGTCAGCTGTAGGCGTCCCAGGCCTTCAGGAGCACCCGCGGGTCGACCGCTGCGCCTCCCGTGTACCAGCCCGGCGCACTCCACAACTCGACGTGCTGGTGACAGCCGTTCGCGTCGCCGGTGGCGCCGACGTTGCCGATCGCCCTGCAAATCCGATCCCGATTTCGATCGCCTACACTTCCCTTTCGCCGCGCGGAAGCTTCGCGTGGCATTTTCACGTCATGAAGACCTACGTCGCCAACGCCAACGACCGCGAGCGCAACTGGCTCGTCGTCGACGCGACCGGGCTAACGCTCGGCCGCTTGGCGACCCAGATCGCGGACACCCTGCGCGGCAAGCGCAAGCCGACATACACGCCGCACGTCGACACCGGCGACTTCGTCGTCGTCGTCAACGCGGAGAAGATCTCGGTTACCGGCAACAAGCTCGCCAACAAGCGCTACTACCGGCACTCGGGCTATCCGGGCGGTCTCAAATCCCGCTCGCTGGCCGAGATGCTCCAGCGGCGGCCCGAGGAGGTCATCCGCCTCGCGGTCAAGGGGATGCTGCCCCGCAACCGCCTTGCCCGCAAGCAGTTGACCAAGCTCAAGGTCTACGCCGGTCCCGAGCACCCGCACGCCGCCCAGCAGCCTCAACCGATGGAGATCAAGCAGTGACCGACCCACAGCAGCCCGAGGACGAGCAGCGCAGCGAGGAGGCCGAGGCTCCGGCGGAGCAGGCTCCGGTGGAGGAGCCGGCGGCCGAGGCTCCGGCGGAGCAGGCTCCGGCGGAGACGGCCGAGGAGCCGGCGGCCGAGGCTCTGGCAGAGCCGGCTCCCGCCGAGACGGCCGAGGCTGAGCCGCCCGCGGCCGAGGCTGCCGCCGCCGAAGCGGCCGAGCCCGAGCCGCCCGCACCCGAGCCGCCGGCTGACGCCGGCGCTGCTGGTGCCGCCGACCAGGCCCCCGCCCCCGACGCGGCCCCGGACGAAGCCGCCGACGAGGTCGAGGTCGCTCCTCGCCAGCGCCCCGAGATCCCCGGTGCCGACCTCGTCCCAGACATCGTCTCCGACGGGGACGAGTTCCTCGACGCCGAGGCCCGCGCCGCAGCCGAAGCGGAGGCCGAGGAGGCGGCTCGAGCACAGGACCAGGACTCCGACGCGGACCAGACGCGACCGATCGCCGACGCCGCGATCGACCTCGCGGCCGGAGCCCGCTACACCTCGACGGGCAAGCGCAAGACGGCGGTGGCGCGCGTGATCCTCAAGCCCGGCAGCGGCACGTACTCGATCAACGGCAAGGAGCTCGACGCCTTCTTCCCGCGCGACACGCTGCGGCGCGTGATCCGCCAGCCGCTGGAGGCGGTGGGCTACGAGTCGCGCATGGATGTGGTCGCGAGGATGCACGGGGGCGGCGTGGCCGCGCAGGCCGGCGCCCTTCGCCACGGCATTTCGAAAGCGCTGATCGACGCCGACCCGAACCTTCGCGGCGAGCTCAAGCGCCGCGGCTTCTTGACCCGCGATCCGCGCGTCAAGGAGCGCAAGAAGGCCGGGCTCAAGAAGGCCCGCAAGCGCCCGCAGTTCTCCAAGCGCTGACCGCGGCAGCGCAGCCAATGCCGCGCCAGCTTTTCGGCACCGATGGGGTCCGTGGCCGCGCCGGAGACTTCCTGACCGCCGAGCTCGCCCTCGCCCTCGCCCGTACCGCGGTCGCGCGGGCCGGGGAGCCCCGCCCGCAGGTCCTGATCGTGCGGGACACCCGCGAGTCGGGCCAGATGCTCGAGTCGGCGATCGCCGCCGGGGTCACGGCGGCCGGGGGCGACGCGCTGCTCGGCGGGGTGCTGCCCACCCCCGCGGCGCCGCTGCTCGTCCGCCGCCACGGCCTGCACATGGCGGCGGTCATCTCGGCCTCGCACAACCCCTACGAGGACAACGGGATCAAGCTGTTTGCCGCCGATGGCTTCAAGCTCGACGACGCCTCCGAGCACGAGATCGAGGCTGGGTTAGCAGAGCCGGTCGCGCCGCCCGATCGGATCGGGCGGGTCACCCGCTTGCCGGAAGCGTTCGAGGACTATCTGCGCGAGCTGCACTCCCGCTTCTCGGCGCTCGCCCTCAGTGGCGTGCGCGTGCTTCTGGATTGCGCCAACGGCGCCACCTTCCGGGCCGCCCCCGAGATCTTCCGCCGCCTCGGTGCGGAGGTGGAGGTGATCGCCGACGACCCCGACGGGCGCAACATCAACGCGGGCTGCGGTTCGACGCACCTGGAGTCGGTGCTGGAGCGGATGGGCGCCGCAGAGTACGACCTCGCGTTCGCCTTCGACGGTGACGGCGACCGGGTGCTGGCGGTCGACGCCGATGGCAAGGTGGTCGATGGCGACGAGCTGATCGCGCTGGCGGCGATCCACCTGGACAAGGTCGGGCGCCTCCCGGGCGGCGGCGTCGCGGTCACGGTGATGACCAACTACGGCTTTCACACCGCCATGGCCGCCGTCGGCGTCGAGGTGGCCAGCACCGCGGTCGGCGACCGCTACGTCCTCGACGAGCTGCGCCGGCGCGGATGGGCGCTGGGCGGCGAGCAGTCGGGCCACATCATCGAGCTCGGCTTCGGACCGTGCGGAGACGGGATCGCCGGCGCTCTGCTCACGCTCGAGGCGCTCGGAGGCCGGGACCTGCGCGAGCGCGACGCGATGGAGAAGCTGCCCCAGCGGCTCGTCAACATTCGCGCCGCCGATCGCCCCTCACTGACCAGTGCGATGGAGGCCAAGCGGGTGCGCGATGCGATCGAACGCGAGCAGGGCGCCCTCAACGGTCGCGGACGCGTGCTCGTCCGTGCGTCCGGGACCGAGCCCCTGATCCGCGTGATGGTCGAGGCGCCGACCGGCCAGGAGACCGACCAGGTCTGCGAGCGCCTGGCCGAGGCCGTCAAGGCCACCCTGGGCACGCAGGGTTAACATTCTGATCCCATCCGCCGATGGGATTCGTACGAGCCGGTGTGGGCCGCCGGCCATCGATCTAGGAGCGTTGGCAAATGTGTGGCATCGTCGGCTACGTCGGGCCCCGTCAGGTACGAGCCCTGCTCCTGCAGGGGCTGGAGCAGCTCGAGTACCGCGGCTATGACAGCGCCGGCATCTCGGTCCTGACCAGCGGGAAGATCGACGCCGTGCGGGCGGTCGGCAACCTGAGCGCACTGCGGACGGCGATCGACGGCCGTGACGCCGCCGACCGGGCCTCGACCGGCACGCCGGTCGCCCTGGCGGAGCGCCAGCCGGATGACTCGGGCGCGGTGCGATTAAGCGAGGCCGGATGCCGAGCGCTCCGCTGGCCCGAGTCGGGAACCGGGATCGGCCACACGCGCTGGGCGACGCACGGCCGGGTGACCGAGGAGAACGCGCATCCGCACTACGACACCACCGACCGGGTGCACATCGTCGTCAACGGCATCGTCGAGAACTACGTCGCGCTCAAGGACGAGCTCGTGGCCGCGGGTGCCGTGTTCACCTCCGAGACCGACGCCGAGGTGATCGCCCATCTCGTCGCGCGCTACAACGACGGTGACCTGATCGCGGCTGTCCGTGAGGCGTACGGGCGGTTGCGGGGCCACTACGCGTTCGTGGCCATGAGCGCCGACGAGCCCGGGCTGCTGGTCGGGGTGCGCAAGGAGTGCCCGCTGATCGTCGGGCGGGGCGAGGGCGAGCAGTTCATCGGCTCGGCGATTCCGGCCTTTCTGCGCGAGACCCGACGCGTGCAGTACGTCGACGACGACGAGATCGTCGTGCTGCGTCCTGACGGCGTCGAGTTCCAGACCGCCGCCGGGGAACCCCTCGAGCGCGCGGTGACGGAGATCGACTGGGACGCCCAGACGGCCGAGAAGCAGGGGTATGAGACGTTCATGCTCAAGGAGATCAACGAGCAGGCCGACGCCGTCGCCGAGACGCTCGGCGAACGGGTCGCCCGCGCGGACGGGGTCGACCTCGGTGACCTGGGCGCAATCGACGACGAGCTGCTGCGCCGGATCCGCCGGGTCGTGATCGTCGCCTGCGGCACCGCCTACCACGCCGGGCTGATCGGCCGCTACGCGATCGAGGAGTGGGCGAGGATCCCGGTCGAGGTCGACATCGCCTCCGAGTACCGCTACCGCAACCCCGTTGTCGGTCCCGACGACCTCGTGATCGGCATCTCCCAGTCCGGGGAGACGCTCGACACGCTGTCGGCGATGAAGACGGCGCGGGCCCGCGGCGCCAAGGTGCTCGCGCTGACGAACATCATGGGAGCCCAGGCAACGCGCGAAGCGGACGGCGTCTTCTACACGCGCGCCGGGCTCGAGATCGGGGTTGCGGCGACGAAGACGTTCGTCAGCCAGATCGCCGCCATGTACCTGATCGCGCTGCGCCTTGCCGAGCTGCGGGGCACGCTCGAGGCCGACGTGCTCGCGGCGACGATCGCCGAGCTCAAGCAGCTCCCGCGCCTGATCGCCGAGCTGCTGCAGCGCGACCGTGAGCGCATCGCCGAGGTGGCGCGCGGCAGCTACGAGGCCAGCTTCTTCCTCTACCTCGGCCGCCACATCGGGCTCCCGGTCGCGCTCGAGGGCGCGCTCAAGCTCAAGGAGATCTCCTACATCGCCACCGATGCATACGCGGCCGGGGAGATGAAGCACGGCCCGATCGCGCTGCTCGACACGCACACGCCGGTGGTGGTGGTGGCGACCGACTCGCCGGTGCTCGAGAAGGTGATCTCCAACATGCAGGAGGTCCGCGCGCGCGGCGCGCGGGTGATCGCGGTCGCCAGCGAAGGCGACGAGCAGATCGCCCAGCACGCCGACGAGGTGATCCGTGTGCCCCAGACCGACTGGATGCTCGCGCCGCTGCTGGCGGTGATCCCGCTGCAGCTGCTGGCCTACAACATCGCGCGTCTGCGCGGACTGAACGTAGATCAGCCCAGGAACCTGGCCAAGACGGTCACGGTCGAGTGAGCGGTCGGCGATGAAGCATCCGCGGGTGGGCATAGATTTGCTCGAGATCGAGCGCTTGGAGCGCGCCCTGGCCCGTCGCCCCCGGCTCGCCGAGCGCCTGTTCACCGACGCAGAGCGCCAATACGCGGCCGCTCGCGCTCGCCCAGCCCAGCATCTCGCCGCCAGGTTCTGTGCCAAGGAGGCGGTGGCCAAGGCCCTGGGGCTGACCGCCTGGAGCTTTCGCGACATCGAGGTCGTCTCAGACGGCGACGCGCCCACGGTGGCGCTCCACGCCGCCGCGGCCGAGCACGCCGCGCGCCTGGGGGCGGTGGTGGAGATCTCGCTGACCCATTCCACGCGCGACGCCGCCGCCGTCGCAATCGCGGCGTGACCGCTGGACCGGGCTGGCTCGAGCCGCTGCCCGACGCCGAGCAGCAACGCGCGATCGACACGTGGGCGATCGAGGAGCGCGCGATCCCGGGCGATCGGCTGATGGAGCGCGCCGGCGCCGGTCTGGCCGAGCTCGCCGAAGCCCAGGCGCCCGAAGGCCGTCTGGCGGTGGTCTGCGGCAGGGGCAACAACGGCGGTGATGGACTCGTGGCGGCGCGGCTGCTGCGGGAACGCGGCCGCGAAGTCGACGTGCTGCTGCTCGGGGCGCCCGAGGCGCTGCGTGGCGATGCGAAGCTCAACCTCGACCGGCTGTCCGGCCCGCCACCGCGCGAATTCGACGCCGCGGTTCTCGAGGGAGCCGGCGGGATCGTCGACGCGATCCTCGGGACCGGCTTTCAGGGCGAGCCGCGCGAGCCGGCGCGGGGCGCGATAGAGGCAATTAATGCGGCCGCTTGCGCGGCCGTTGTTTTGGCTTGCGATGTCCCCAGCGGCGTCGATGGCTCGAGTGGAGAAGTTGCCGGGGTGGCGGTCCAGGCGCACGCCACGGCGACGTTCTCCTCCGGCAAGCCCGGCTTGTGGATCGCACCCGGCAAGCAGCATGCCGGCGAGGTGACGGTCGTCGACATCGGCATCCCCGCCGGGGCGCCCGTTCAGGCCACGGTCGGCCTGATCGACGACGGCGTGCTCGACGCGATCCCGCTTCGGGCGCGCGAGTCGACCAAGTTCGCGGCCGGGAGCGTGCTCGTCTGCGGCGGCTCGGTGGGGCTCACGGGCGCGCCCTGCCTGGCCGCCGAGGCGGCGATGCGGGCCGGCGCCGGCTATGTGACGGCGTTCGTGCCGGCCTCGCTGCAGCTCGTGTTCGAGACGCGCCTGCTCGAGGTGATGACGGTCGGGCTCATGGACCGGGACGGCTCGCTGACGCCCGGAGGCGCCGAGCAGGTCCGCGAGCGCGCGGGGCGTGCGGGGTCGCTCGTCCTGGGGCCTGGCATCGGACGCGAGCCCGGCGCCGTGGAGCTCGTCCGCGAGCTCGCCGGCAGCGCCGAGATCCCGCTGCTGCTGGACGCCGACGGCCTCAATGCGCACGCCGGACGGTTGGAGTCGCTCGCGCGGCGCAGCGCCGCGACCGTGCTCACCCCGCACGCGGGAGAGCTGGGCCGGCTGCTGGGGCAGACCAGCTCGGAGGTCGAGCGCCGTCGCCTGGCTTGCGCCAGGCGCGCGGCGTCGCTCGCGTCGGCCATCGTCGTGCTCAAGGGCGACGATACGATCGTCGCCGACCCGTCGGGCCGGGCTGCGGTCAGCCGCGGGGGCGCTTCGGCGCTGGCCACCGCCGGCACCGGTGACGTCCTCTCGGGTGTGATCGGGGCGTTTCTGTCCAAGCGCGTCGACCCCTTCGAGGCGGCGTGCGCGGGAGTGCTGGTTCACGCTCGTGCGGGGCAGTTGGCCGCCCGCTCCATCGGGCCCGAGGGCGTGATCGCACGCGACGTGATCGAAGCGCTCCCGCAGGCCAGGCTGGGGCGCTAGCGAGCATGGCGCTCCGCACGCTGGCCAGCGTCAACCTGGCGGCGATCGAGCGCAACGCCGCTTCGCTCCGGGCTCGCCTGGCCGGGGGGGCGACGCTCTGTGCTGTCGTCAAGGCCGACGCTTCCGGGCACGGGGCGGTCCGCGCCGCGCGGGCCGCGCTCGCGGGGGGCGCCACGAGCCTCGCGGTCGCCACCGCCCAGGAGGCGGCCGAGCTGCGCATCGCGGGCATCTCCGAACCCGTGCTCGTGATGGGGGCGATCAGCGCCGAGGAACTCCCGATGGCTCTGGGCGCGCGGGCGGAGGTGACGGCCTGGAGCGAGCGTTTCGTCTCAGAGCTCGTGCGGGGAGCGACGGCTCCCATAAAGGTCCACGTCAAGCTCGACACCGGGCTGGGGCGGCTCGGGACACGAGGGATGGATGAGGCGCTGGCGGTCGCCGCTTCAGTGCTCGCCGGTACGCCGATGCTCGAGCTGGCCGGCGCGATGACCCACTTTGCGACCGCGGACGGAGATCCGGAGTTCATGGCCGCCCAGCTGGCCGCGTTTGCGCCGTTTGCGGCCGAGCTTCGCCGCCGCGCTCCCGGTGTGGTGGTCCACGCCGCTAACAGCGCCGCGACCGTGCGCGACGCCGCCAGCCACTTCGACATGGTCCGGTGCGGGATCGCGCTCTACGGTTGCGATCCGATGAACGTCGATCCGGACCGGTACGGGCTCGAGCCGGCGCTCGAGTTGACTTCATATGCGGCGGCGGTGAAGCTCGCGCGGCCCGGAGACAGCGCCGGCTACGGTCGCCGCTTCGTCGCCGCCAGCGAGACCTGGATCGCGACGCTCCCGATCGGCTATGCCGACGGGATCAGGCGTGGGCTCAGTGACAACTGCGACGCGCTGATCGAAGGCCGGCGCTATCCGCTCGTCGGGGCCGTGAGCATGGACAACGTGACCGTGGACCTCGGTCCCGGACCGGAGCCGCCGGTCGCGGTCGGCGCCGGCGCGACGATCATCGGGCGCGACGGAGAACAGCGGCAGACGGTCGAGGACCTGGCCAACCGAATCGACACCGTCGCGCACGAGATCCTGTGCGGGATCTCGGCTCGGGTGCCGCGCCGGTATCACCGCGACCGAGTGCCCGAGCCCTCGTGAGTGGCCCGCTCCGCGCGCTGGCCGGGATCGTCGAGCAAGCCTGGCTCGTCGGCGGGGCGCTGCGCGACCGGTTGCTCGGACGCCCCACGGCCGACTACGACGTCGCCGTCGCGGTAGCCGGCGAGGGTTCTAGTGGCGACGACGTGCAGCGCACGGCGCGGGCGCTGGGGCGGGCCGCGGGGGGGTTCGCGTTTGCCCTGTCCGAGACGTTCGGCGCGTGGCGGGTGGTGTCTCATAGCCGCTCCTGGCAGGTCGACCTGACGCCCCTCGCGGGCGCGACGATCGAGGCGGATCTGGCTCTGCGGGACCTGACCGTCAACGCGGTCGCCCAGCCGCTGGGAGGCGACGAGGCGCTCGTGGATCCGTTTGGGGGCCTGGAGGATCTGCGGTTGCGTCGGCTGCGGAGCGTCTCCCCGGACGCGTTCGAGCGCGACCCGCTGCGCTCGCTGCGCCTGGTCCGGCTGGCCTGCGAGCTCGAGTTTTCGGTCGATCCCGACACGCTGGGGCTCGCCCGTGCCAGCGCCCCGGGGTTGCGCGGGGTGGCCCCCGAGCGCGTGTTCGCCGAGCTGCGACGGGTGCTGAGCGCCGAGCAGGCGCTCGACGGCCTCGACCTGATGGACGCAACCGCCGTCACCGCCGCGATCCTGCCCGAGCTCGTCGAGCTTCGGGGCATCGACCAGAGCCGCTTTCACCACCTCGACGCGTTCGAGCACACGCGGGCCGTTCTCGCCGAGACGATCGCGCTCGAGCGCGACCCCGAGCCGGCCTTCGGCGAGGACGCCGCGGCAGTGCTGGCGCTCCTCTCCGAGCCGCTCGCCAACGAGCTGACACGCGGCCAGGCGCTGCGGTTCGGCGCGCTCCTGCACGACATCGCCAAGCCCCAGACCCGCGCGGAGACCCCCGAGGGGCGGGTCACCTTCATGCGCCACGACGAGGCGGGGGCCCAGCTCTCGGCGGCGATCCTCGCGCGGTTGCGGGCGAGCGATCGCCTGGCCGAGTACGTCGGCGGGCTGACGCGCCACCACCTGCGGCTCGGGTTCCTGATCCACCGGATGCCGCTCAGCCGTCGCGAGACTTACCGCTACCTCGACGCGTGCGCACCGGTACAGGTCGACGTCACCGTGCTGAGCGTCGCCGACCGCCTCGCGACCCGCGGCGACGGCGCCGAGCGGGCGACCCTGAGGCACCTCGAGCTCGCGCGGCTGCTAATGCACGAAGCGCTGGCTTGGAGAGCGGACCCGCCCCGACCCCCGATCCGCGGCGACCAGTTGTCGCGGGCGCTGGGGATAGCCCCCGGGCCGCAGCTCGGGGAGCTCCTGCGCGAGCTCGAAGAGGCCAGCTACGCCGGCGAGATCTCGTCGCGTGAGGACGCGGTGGCGCACGCCAGGCGCCGGATGGGGCGCGGCGGGTGAGCAGGCGCCGGTTGCGGCGCGGCGGGTAAGCTGCTGACGGTGAGCGACCCGGACTGCCTGTTCTGCAAGATCATCGCCAAGGAGATTCCGGCGCAGATCGTCGCCGAGGACGAGCGCGCGGTGGCGTTCATGGACATCAGCCCGGCCACCCGGGGGCACGCGTTGGTGGTTCCGCGGCGGCACGCGACGAACGTGCTCGAGATCGAGCCCGACGATCTCGCGGCGACCGTGCTCGCCGCCCAGCGCTTGGCCCGCCGGATCACCGAGCGGCTCGGGACCGACGGCGTGAACCTGCTGAACTCGTGCGGATCGGTGGCCTGGCAGACCGTCTTTCATCTGCACGTGCACGTGATCCCGAGGTACTCCGGCGATCCGCTGCGCCTCCCGTGGACGCCGGCCCCCGGTGATCCGGACGACATCGCCGCGGCGGCCGCAGAGCTTCGCTGACGCCCGAGACGCCCGGTACGCGCCGCTCGTGCCCGCGCCCTGCTACGTTTCCGGCGTTTGGTCGGCGCCACCGTGGCATCGATCGTGATTGGAAGCGGAGAGTCATGGCAACGGGTACGGTCAAGTGGTTCAGCGACGACAAGGGCTTCGGGTTCATCACCCCCGATGACGGGGGGCGCGACCTTTTCGTCCATTTCAGCGGCATCGGCGGCGACGGGTATCGCTCGCTGGCCGAGGGATCCAAGG
>JBPCQU010000243.1:0-8061 GCA_050997795.1 Solirubrobacteraceae bacterium
CGACGCCCAGCCGGTGAGAAAGCCCTGCCGCGCGGCGTGCAGGAACACCCGCCAGACCCGGGCCCGCTCGGTCCCGGCGAGCCGGACGGCCTCGTCGTAGCGCGCTTCGAAGCTCGCGATCCAGTAGCGCAGCGTCTCGGCGTAGTCGTCGGGCAGCCCCTCCACGTGCCTGGTCACGAGCCCGGTGCGCTCGAGGGCGAGCTCGATCCGCGACAGCGGCAGGGGCACCCCGTCGGGGAACACGAACCGCTCCGAGAACGCGCCCTCGTCCTTGGCCTCGAAGTCGGTCAGCTTCGCGATTCCGTGATTGAGCAGCCGCCCGCCGGGCGCCAGCAGCCCGTTCAGGGTCTGCATGTAGAGGTCGATCCGCTCCTCCCCCACGTGCTCGACCATGCCGATGCTCGAGATCGCGTCGAACTGCTCGCCGCTCAGCTCGCGATAGTCGGCGACCCGCAGCTCGACGAGGTCCGAGACCCCGGCCTCGCGCGCCCGCTCGCGCCCGAGCTCGACTTGGCGCTCGGACAGCGTCACGCCCAGCACCTTGACGCCGTGGCGCTGGGCGGCGCGGATCGCGAAGCTGCCCCAGCCGCAGCCGACGTCGAGCACGCGCTGGCCGGGCTCGAGGCCGAGCTTCGAGCAGACCAGCTCGAGCTTGGCCTGCTGGGCCTCCTCGAGCGTGGTCGCGCCACCCTGGAAGTAGGCACAGCTGTAGGTCATCGACTCGTCGAGGAACAGCGAGAAGAACTCGTTGCCGGCGTCGTAGTGGTAGCGGACCGCGCGCCGGTCGCGGCCGATCGTGTGGCGCTCGCCGGTCAGCCTGAGCTCCGAGACGGGCGGCCGCGGCGGCTTCTCTAACCCGCAGGCCCGGAGCACCGCGACGCCGAGCTTCGCGATCTGGCCGGGGGACAGCCGCGGCGCCGCGAACGTGTCCACGAGTCGCAGCGCCTTGTCGATGTCATCTACGTCGATCAGGCCGACCACGTACGCCCGGCCGAGCCCCAGCTCGCCCGGCGCAGCGAGCACATACGCGAGCGCCCGGGGAGAGTGGACCTCGAACGTGGGGGCGCCGTCCTCGGTCGCCGGAAGCACTGTGCCGTCCCAGAACGCGATCGCGAACGGCCGCGCCGGCAGTGCGGCCTCGAGCTCACGACGCAGGGGTGCCGTGCGGGCGAAGGGCAAGGCGCGGAGGTTCAGCTGCCCAGCGACGCGGCCAGCTTGCGCTCGCGGCGCGACGGGTCGACCCGGACTACGTCCCAGGCCAGCCCGACCATCTCGAGCAGGCGGATGATCCCCGCCGAGGGATCGAGCTGCCAGCGGCGCAGGCCATGGCGGTATGAGGTCGGGAAGGCGTGATGGTTGTTGTGCCAGCTCTCGCCCCAGGTGGGGATCGCGAGCCAGAACACGTTGCGCGACTGATCGCCGGTGTCGTAGCTTTGCTTGCCGAAGTAGTGGCAGACCGAGTTGATGCTGAAGGTCGCGTGGTGCACGAAGAAGATCCGCGCCGCACCGCCCCACAGCAGCGCCGTCAGGCCGCCGGTGACGGTGCCGGTCAGCGCGACGCCGAGCCCGAACGCCGCCGCCAGCCCCAGCACCACCCAGAGCACGAACGTCCGGTCGACGAACCTGATCAGCGGATCGGCCAGCAGGTCCTTGGCGTAGCGCCGCTCGTCGGCGACCTCCATGTCTGAGAACACCCAGCCGATGTGGGCGTGGAAGAACCCCCACAGCTCGCCGCGCCAGCCGTGACCGTGGTCGAGATGGGGGCTGTGCGGGTCCCCGGGCTCGTCGGAGAACTGGTGGTGCTTGCGGTGCGTCGCGACCCAGTCGATCACCGGGCCCTCGGCCGCGGCCGATCCGAGCGCGGCGAACGCGGCCCGAAGGGGGCGGCTGGTCTTGAAGCTGCGGTGGGTGAGCAGGCGGTGAAAGCCTACGGTCACGCCGGTGCCGATCACGACGTAGAAGATCGCCAGCACGAGCAGGTCCTGCCACACGAGCAGCCCGTGGTTCCAGCCCAGCCACATGCCCAGCAGCACCAGGATCGGCGGCGCGCCGGTGATGACCGCGCTCGCGAGCCGGTCGACCAGCGGCATCGTTACGGGCCGCACGCCGGCGGCGGCCTCAGGCGGCGGCCCTGGGTGCGGCTGAAGCGATGAAGGCGCTTGCGCCGTGGGGGCGTCGATGGCCATGCCTGGTAAGCGATGCTAGCGGCTGGGGCCGCTAGCTGCCACAACCGCGGCGCGGCGGAGGATCGCCGCCGCGCGGCGGGGGCTCAGCCGAGTCGGCCGGCCAGCTTCGAAGGGACGATCGGCAGATCGCGGATCCGGACCCCGGTCGCGTGGTGAGCCGCGTTGGCCACCGCCGCCGCCGTGCCGACGATTCCGACCTCGCCGATCCCCTTCGCGCCGAGGGGGTTGACCCGCGGGTCGTGCTCGTCGACCCAGACCGCGTCGATCTGCTCGACGTCGGCGCAGGTGGGGACGTGATAGCCGGCGAGGTCGTGGTTGACGTAGTCGCCGAACTGCGGATCGATGACGCTCTCCTCGTGCAACGCCATCCCGATCCCCATCGTCATCCCGCCGATGAACTGGGATCGCGCCGTTAGCGGATTGATGATCCGCCCGGCGGCGAACACCCCCAGCGCCCGCGCCACCTGGACCTCGGCCGTGTCCACGTCGACGCGCACCTCGACGAACTGGGCCCCGAACGAGTGACGCGAGAGCTCCTCCTGGGCCTCGATGTCCGGCGCGGTGTCAAACCGAGCCTCCGCGCCATCGTCCGGGACTCCGTCGGCGATAAGCTCGCGCATCTTCGCGCAGACGCTGATCACCGCGGTGCCCCACGAGGTGGTGCCCATCGAGCCGCCGGCCAGCATCGCGGGAGGCAGCTCTGAGTCTCCGATCTCCACCCGGATACGGTCCCCGTCGACCTCGAGCGCGTCAGCGGCGATCTGGGTCAGCACGGTGCGGGCTCCGGTCCCGATGTCGGCCGCCGCGATCTCGATCGTGAAGCAACCATCTGGCTCGGCGCGGGCGATCGCCTGGGAAGGCTGGCGGTTAGCCGGATAGGTGGAGGACGCGACGCCGGTGCCGTACAGCCAGCGGCCCTCGCGCCGGGCGCCCGGCGTCGGGTCCCGCCGCGGCCAATCGAAGCGCTCGGCCCCCTCCTGCAGGCACGCCACGAGGTTGCGACTGCTGAACTCCAGGCCGTTCTCGGGGTCGCGCTCGGGCTCGTTTCGCACCCGCAGCACGACCGGGTCTACGCCGCAGGCGAACGCGAGCTCGTCGATCGCCGATTCGAGGGCGAACATCCCCGGACACTCCCCGGGGGCGCGCATCCAGGACGGGGTCGGCACGTCGAGCGCCGCCAGCCGGTGCGAGGTGCGCGTGTTGGCGCAGGCGTACATCATTCGCGTGCCCACCGCCGTCTGCTCGGCGAACTCCTGGATTTTCGATGTCTGCTCGAACACCTCGTGGTTGATCGCGTGCAGGTTGCCCTCGCGATCGGCGCCGAGCCTGATCCGCTGAATCGTGGGCGTGCGGTAGCCGGTCAGCGAGAACATCTGCTGGCGGGTGGCGGCGACCTTGACCGGACGGCGCACGACCTTCGCCGCCATCACCGCGGCTACCAGCGTCGGCCGCGGCTGGCCCTTGGAGCCAAACCCGCCGCCGACGTGGCGGACGACCACGTGGACGCCCTCGGGCTCAAGCCCGAACGTCTTGGCCACCACCCGGCGCACCGCCGAGGAGCCCTGGTTTGAGTCGTACAGGACGACGCGATCCTCGCTCTCCCAGAGCGCGATCGTCGCGTGCGGCTCGATCGGGTTGTTGTGCAGCGCGGGGGTGCGGTAGACCTCGTCCACCGTCACCGGAGCGTCGGGGTAGGCGGCCGCGAAGTCGCCGCGTTCGCTGTCGGTCGCAAACGACGGGTTGACCTTGTCTGGCTTGTAGAGACCGGGGTGATCCTCGCGCAGCACGACGTCGTGGCTTTCTGTCTGGTACTCGATCGACAGCAGGGCCTGCGCCTGGCGCGCGGTCTCGAGGCTGTCGGCCACCACCACGGCCACGATCTGGCCGCGGTAGGCAACCTGAGGGGATTGCAGGACGGCGAGCTCGCCCTCGGTCCCCTCGGCCAGCCGGGGGGCGTTGCCGGCCCAGATCACGGCGCTGACACCCGGCAGCGAAAGCGCCCGCGACCCGTCTATCCCGAGCACTTCGCCGCGGGCGATCGTCGACTGCACGAGCGCCGCGTAGGCCACCTCACCCGGCTCGTGCTCATAGGCGTATTTGGCGGCGCCGGTGACCTTCTCGCGCCCCTCGACGCGCCGCAGCGAGGCGCCAACGGCTCTGGCGGCGGTCGTGCTCACCGCGCCGCCAGGTCGGCGAGGACCCGCACCGCGGCGTCGCGCACCAGCGGAACCTTGTAGGCGTTGTCGGCCAGCGGCTCGGCGTGGGCGAGCTCGGCGTCGAGCGCGGCGGACAGACCGGACTCGTGTACCGGCCCGCCGCGGAGTGCGTCCTCCGCGATCCGCGCCCGCCACGGAACCGCCGCCACTCCCCCGAGCGCGATCCGCGCATCGACCACCGAGCCGTCGCTTTCCAGGTTGAGCACAGCGGCCACGGAAACGAGTGCGAACGCGAACGAGCGCCGCTCGCGCACCTTGCGGTACTCAGAACGAGCGCCGGCGGGGAGGGGCGGGAGCTCGACCGCCGTGATCAGCTCTGAGTGCTCGAGCACCGTGTCACGATCGGGCCGGTCGCCCGGGAGCCGGTGCAGCTCTGAGAGCGGGAGCGTCCGCGGGCCGGCGCGGCCGTGGACGTGGACGGTGACGTCGAGCGCGGCCAGCGCCACCGCCATGTCGGAGGGATGGGTCGCGACGCAGTGCTCGGAATGGCCGAGTATCGCCAGGTTGTGGTGCTCGCCCGTCCGGGCGGGGCAGCCGCTTCCGGGCCGGCGCTTGTTGCACGGCTTGGTCACGTCTTGGAAGTAGACGCAGCGCGTGCGCTGCATCAGGTTGCCGCCGACCGTGGCCAGGTTTCGCAGCTGCCCCGAGGCGCCGGTGAGCAGCGCCCGAGAGAGCACCGGGTAACGGGTTCGTACGCGGCGGTCCGCGGCGAGCTCGCTGTTGGTCACCGCCGCGCCGATCATCAGGCCGCCGCCGGGGAGGTCGCTCACCTCGTCGTGGCCGAGCTGGGTGACGTCGACGAGCAGCTCCGGAGCCTCGACCCCGAGCCGCATCAGGTCGACGAGGTTGGTGCCGCCGCCGAGGAAGCGCGCCTCCGGCCGCTCCGCCAGCGACGCTACGGCGCCGCTGGCGTCGGCCGGGCGCTGGTAGCGAAACGGCCTCAAGCCTCCCCCCCGTGCACCTCGGCGATCGCCGGGACGATGTTGGCGTAGGCCCCGCAGCGACATAGGTTGCCGCTCATGCGCTCGCGGATCTCCGCCGATGTGAGCGAGGTCGGCTCGCCGTCTCGGCCGTCCGCGGCAACCGTGACCGCGCTTGGCCAACCCTCCCGTGCCTCATCGAGCATCCCGGTCGCCGAGCACAGCTGCCCGGGGGTGCAGTAGCCGCACTGAAACGCGTCGTGCTCGACGAACGCGCGCTGCAGCTCGGACATCGTGTCGCCGTCGGCGAGCCCCTCGACCGTAACCAGCGTGGCGCCGTCGTGCGCGACCGCGAGCGCCAGGCAGGCGTTGATGCGCCGGCCGTCGAGCAAGATCGTGCACGCTCCACACTGGCCGTGGTCACAGCCCTTCTTGGCTCCGGTGAGCCCGAGCCGCTCGCGCAGTAGGTCGAGCAGCGAGGTCCGCGTGTCGACGGTGAGCGTGTGCTGCTCCCCGTTGATCGTAAGCGCGATCTCGGCGAGTACCGGCGCCGGGGCGCCAGCCTGGTCGTGTGCCGTCATCGGAGCGTGACTACCCGAGCGCTGTGGCGGCCTAACCGCTCAGCGCACGCGAGCGGTTGACGTAAGGCTGGTAGGGCCGGCACGGCTCGCCGCGCAGGCCCGGGCACGGCGGCAGCCCGGTCGGGACGCTGACGCTGGGCACCACGGGCAGGATCACCCGCGAGGGGTATCGGCGCGAATGGGCGATCGACACGCTCGCTATCCCCCTCGGGCTGGTCTGGGCGAACGCCCAAACCGGTTGATCGCCACCAGGCGCCGAGACGGTCAGGCGGATCCGCGAGCCGCGGCGGTAGACGTGGCCCTCGTAGTACAGCGGCACCGTGACCTCGGTGTAGCGGCCCTTGGGAAGCGGCGTCACGTCGGCGGCGCGCAGGCTCGGCACCGGCTCGAGCAGCGTGCTCTGGGCCGCGTCGAGCTTGCGCTCGTCGGCCCGCACCCAGCCGTTCTGGACGAACGTCTCCTTGCCGTCCGGACGGACTTCGGACACCGTCACCTGGAGGTCAACGCTCGGCGCGGAGGCCTTGAGCCAGAGCTGGACCGCGCCGCCGCCGATCACCACCGTGTTCGAGCCCAGCCGCGGGGTCACGTACGAGGCGGCAGTGCCGGGGGGGTTCTGATCCCAGTGATACGTCGGCGTGGTCGTCCACAGGCCGCCGGACCCGGAGCCCGTGCTGCCGCTGAAGCTGGTCGGGGAGCGGGCGTGGGGGCTCCAGGTGAACTGATCCTGCGCCGCCGTCGCGGGCTTGGCGGGGCGTAGCCCCCCGGCACTCGACAAGAACCACGAGCGCGCCTGCGTACCCGGGACCGGGAAGCCTGAGAACGAGCGCTCGAAGCCCGGGTAGGGCGCGCCCGGGGTCGAGCCGCCGGCGCCGTTGTCGAACATCACCCGGATCGACTTCAGCCGCTGGAACGCGGCGAGCGCGCCGGAGTAGGTGGGGATCGACTGGATCGGATCCGCTGGGAGCGTGACCCCGCCGATGCCCATCGCCGTGCTGTAGATGACCGGAGCCAGCTTGCTGACGGCCGCAGGCAGGTGGGGTGCCTGCCGGGCCACGTAAAGCTCGAGGAAGTCATACCAGCGGTCGAACGTGTACGGATCGAGCGAGTCGATATGGGCTCCGTTGGTGAACGTGAACCACTTCCGTCGCGTGCCGGTGAAGTGCTGGGCGAGATCGGCGCAGTGGCCGCCGGTCTGCTCGTCGGTCCACTGGCAGGCGAGGTACGTGGGCACGTGGATCTTGTTGACGAACGTGACCGGCGACAGCGGGTCGGCGACCGACGGGACGTAGTGGCTGTTGGCACGGATCTTGGCCGTCAGGTTCGCGGCTTGTCCGTGCAGCGCCTGGTTGCGCTTGCAGGTCGTATCGCCGTTGCGTATCTGCCTCAGCGCGTAGGCCTGATCACCGGTGGGCGAGTAGGGCCTGGCGTCCTGGACCCGCTCCTTGCTCCAGGCAACCGCGAAGCCCGTGTTGAGGATCCCGCCGGGATACAGGGTCGTGGCGGTGTTGTCGATCGTCGACAGCGGGGCGATCGCCGCCAGGTCGGGCGGATCGGTCGCGGCGACGAACAGCTGGCTGATCGCGCCGTAGGAGATCCCCATCATCCCGACCTTGTGGTGCAGGACCCAGGGTTGGTGGGCGACGGTCTCGATCGCGTCGTAGCCATCGAGGCTCTGCAGCGGCTCGAAGTAGTCATACGCTCCGCCCGAGCAGCCGGTTCCCCGCATGCTGATGTCGACGACCGCGAAGCCGAGCTGGTTCGCGACCGCGCTGATCCCGTTCTGGGGCCCGGATGGGTCGGCGTAGCCGTAGCCCGCATACTCGATCAGCGTCGGATACGGTCCCGTTCCGCTCGGGAGGTGGACGTCGATCGCCAGCTTGGTCCCGTCCCGGGTGGTCAGGTACCCATAGCCGGTGGATGGGATCCGCTGGCCGTAGAACCTGGTGCTCGGGGGGGCGGATCGATTGCTGAACACGGTCAGCTCGCCCGACTCGGCGCCCCCCTGGCGTACGCGATAGCCCCTCCCGGGGGCGAGCCGGCGAAACAGGACGCCGCCGAGCGAATCGGCCCTGCGCGTCGCGGCCACGACTCCGCGGGGGCTGACCAGGCTGACGGGACGATTCGCCCGCAGTCCGGTGGCGTAGACCTGCTCCGCGCT
>JBPCQU010000248.1:0-21580 GCA_050997795.1 Solirubrobacteraceae bacterium
TCGCCGGGATCCAGGCCGACCGGCTGATCACCGCGCGACCGTTCCGCGCGCCCCACCACACGATCTCCCCCGCTGGGCTGGCGGGCGGGGGCTCGCCGCCGCGGGCCGGAGAGGCGACGCTCGCGCACCACGGCGTCCTGTTCCTAGACGAGCTGTCTGAGTTTCAGCGGTCGAGCCTCGACGCCCTGCGCCAACCGCTCGAGGACGGGAGCGTGACGATCGTCCGCGGCCAGCGGTCGCTGCGCTTCCCGACGCGGTTCATGCTCGTCGGGGCCACCAATCCGTGCCCTTGTGGCTTTGCGGGCATCGGTGATCGCTGCACGTGCGGGGAGTCCGACCTGAGGCGCCATCGCCGCCGTCTCAGCGGCCCGCTGCTGGACCGCATGGACCTCGTCGTCGACGTGCAGCGGCCCGTGGCCGAGGCGCTCGGAGCCGCGCCGGTGACGAGCTCGGGCCGTGCCCGCGCGGTGGTGGCCGACGCGCGCGAGCGCCAGCGCCGGCGACTGGCGGGGACCGGCGCGAGCTGCAACGCCGATATGGATGTCGGCACGATCCACCGTCACGTGCGCCTGGATCGCGACGCCGAGCTCGAGCTGGGGCGGGCCTACGGGATCGGGGTTCTCAGCGCGCGTGGGCGCCACCGGGTCCTGCGGGTCGCGCGGACGATCGCCGACCTCGGCCACCGCGACCGCGTCTCTCGCTCCGACGTGCTGACTGCCCTCAGCCTCCGCCAGCGCTCGAGCGCGGAGACGGCCCCGGTCTCGTGAGCGAAACCGGCGCCTGTGATCAGTGCCTCGCCCGGTCGTGGCTGCTGGCGCGGCTGGCCGGTCACCTCGACCTCGTCCGTGACCGGACGATGCCGCTGCTCGCGCTCGACGACGCCGAGCTGATCGCGGCCCTGGCGGGCGCCCGACGAGCCGATCTGGAGCAGGAGCTCGAACGCTTCGACGCCGGCGCGGCTCGAGACCGCGCCGCCGCAGCCGGGTTGGAACAGCTCTGCCGATGCCGTGCGTCCTACCCGGCATCGCTCGCCGACCTGCCGGCGCCGCCGGCGGTGCTCCACGTCGTCGGGGGCCTCGAGCGCTTCCTGGGGCTCGTGGAGCAGAGCGCGGTGGCCGTGGTTGGCGCACGCCGCTCGTCGCCCTACGGGACCGAGGTCGCTCGCTGGCTGGCCCGCGGCGTCGCCGCCGCCGGCGTGACGGTCCTCGGTGGCATGGCGCTCGGGATCGACGCCGCCGCCCACCGCGGTGCGCTCGATGCGGACGCGCCGACCGTGGCGGTGCTCGCGGGCGCGGCCGAGCGACCGTATCCGTCGTGCGCGCGGGGGCTGCACGCGCGCATCCGCGGCCGGGGCGCGATCGTCTCAGAGCTGCCGCCCGGCACGCCCACGCGGCGGTGGATGTTCCCCGCCCGCAACCGCATGATCGCCGCCCTCGCTGCGGTCACGGTCGTGGTCGAGGCGCGCGCCGACTCGGGCGCGTTGCTGACCGCGCGCTTCGCCGCCGAGCTCGGGCGTGTGCTCGGCGCCGTGCCCGGGTGGATAACGTCCCCGCTCTCGCGCGGCCCGCACCAGCTCCTGCGCGACGGCGCGCTCTTGATCGACGGTCCGCAAGACGTGCTCGAGGCGCTGTTCGGCGCCGACGCGGGCATGGGGGCCGAGCGAGCGCGACCTCCGCTGGCGCCGCACCTGCAGGCGGTGCTCGACGCCCTCGCCGAAGGGCACGATACGGCGGCCGCGTTTGTGCTGGCCGGCCTCGACGCCGACCGCGGATTGGCCGCGCTCGCGTCGCTGGAGCTCGCCGGCCAGCTGCGGCGCGAGCCAGGGGGGAGGTACTCGGTGACGCCGTGAGCTCGAAGTAAGCTCGCTTCCGACATGGCCCCAGCGACTCCCGCCGCGCGTCGCATCCCGTGCGTGCTGTCGATCGCCGGCTCCGATTCGGGTGGCGGCGCCGGGATCCAGGCCGACCTGAAGGCGTTCGCGGCCTGCGGCGTGCACGGGATGACGGCGGTGACCGCCGTCACCGCGCAGAACACGCTCGACGTCAGTGCCGTTCACCACGTTCCACGGGAAATGATCCTCGAGCAGGTGCGCGCGGTCGCAGCGGACATCGGCGTCGACGCGGTCAAGATCGGGATGCTCGGCACCGTCGCGACGATCGAGGCGGTGGTGGCGGCGCTCGAGGGCCTCCCGCCCCAGACGCCCGTGGTGCTCGACCCGGTGATGGTGTCCGAGTCGGGGGCGGAGTTGCTCGAGCCATCCGCCCGCACTGCGCTGGTCAAGCTGTTGCTCCCCCGCGCCACGGTTACGACCCCCAACCTGCCCGAGGCGCGAGCGCTGCTCGGACGAGACCCCGGCGGGGACGACCGTCCCGAAATCGACACACCCCGCGCGGACGTGGCGGAGCTGGCGCGCGCGATCCACGCGCTCGGGCGCGCCACGGTGATCGTCACCGGAGGCCATCGCGACGCGGCCATCGACGTCTTCTACGACGGCAACCAGCTCGTCGAGATCGCCGGCGAGCGCTATCGGAGCGGCGCCGCCCACGGCTCGGGATGCACCCATTCGTCGGTGCTCGCCGCCCGCCTGGCGTGGGGCGACTCGCCGCTGCAGGCGGCTCGAGTCGCCAAGCGACGGGCTTCGGAGGCGGTGCGGGACGGGCTCGTCGGCGTCGGCGCCGGCCCCGGCCCGGTCGACGCGCTGGGCGTGACATAATCCTCGCGTGCGCTTCTTGAGGTTGAAGCCCGGGCATGGTGAGGTGCTACTCGCGGATGGCGACGTCGAGATCGCAGATGACGAGGCGCGACTGATCGAAGAGTTCCGGCGCCAGCTCGACGCGGGTCTGTGGGCGGCGGTGCCGTCGCTTGACCCCGACGGGCGGCGCCAGGCCCGCATGGTCCGCTCGTTTGAGGACATCCCGCGGAATGCCGACCGCGTGATCTTCTTTCCGCGGGCGGCAGGCGGGAGCTAGGCTGCGGCGGTGCTGCTGGCGCTCGTAGCGACCGCGCTGGTAGCCCTCGCGCTGCTCTCCGAAGAGCTCCTGCCACGGTTCGAGGAGCTGTGGGCGCGCCACCGGGCTTGCCGCCGGATGGCACCGGTGATGCCGTATGACCCGGGCCGAGAGCGTCGCGCCGAGCAACGCGCCCGTGCGCTGTTGCGTTCGTGCGTCAACGAGGAGGAGTGGGCCATGTACCGCGACCTCGGGTTCATCAGGATCTGGGGCACGCAGGCCGACGGCCCCGCGGACACGGGTGAGACCCGGGGCGCCGCTTACGCGTACCTGATCTACCCGCACCGCGCGATCGTTGCCTATCTGGCGCAAACGCACCGGCTGCTGAACGAGTACTGCGTCGCGTTCCCGGACGAGACGCGGCCCTTTGGCAGCGCCCGGTTGCCCGACTCCGACGACGTGCTCGCCAAGTGGATGGCGCTCACGGGCGACGAGCGCCGGCTGATCTGCACCGCGAACATGCACCTGCCCGGGCGCCAGCTCGACCCCGCGCGGGTCAAGCGCGACCTGTGGCGTCTGGCGCAGTGGGAGCGTGCGCGGATGCGCGACGCCGCCCGCAGCCAGACCTCGACCCCGCTCGACGCCACCGGCTAGCGCCCCGCGCGGCGATGCGGGCCGTCGGGCGGTGACCGGCTCGCGCCGGTACAGTTTCGGCCGCGATGAGCACCGCCCCCGAGCTCGACCTCAAGCAGCGCAGCCGCGCGCTGACCGAAGGACCCGAGCGGGCGGCAGCCCGCGCGTTCCTGAAGGGGATCGGCTACGACGAGGAGGCGCTGGCCAAGCCTCTGGTGGCGGTCGCGAACACGTGGATCGAGACGATGCCGTGCAACTTTCACCTTCGCGCGCTGGCGGCCAAGGTCAAGGACGGGATCCGCGCCGCTGGGGGGACCCCGATGGAGATCAACACGATCGCGATCTCCGACGGCATCACGATGGGCACGCCCGGGATGCGGGCTTCGCTGGCCAGTCGAGAACTGATCGCCGATTCGATCGAGCTGGTCTGCGATGCCCACATGTTCGATGCCGTGGTCGCGCTCAGCGGCTGCGACAAGACGATTCCGGGCACCGTGATGGCTCTCTGCCGGCTGAACCGCCCGAGCTTGATGCTGTACGGGGGCTCGATCCTGCCCGGCGTCCACCGTGGCGAGCGGATAACCATCCAGGAGGTCTTCGAAGCCATCGGCTCCCACGCCGCCGGCCGGATCACCGACGAGCAGCTGACCGAGATCGAGGACGTGGCCTCACCGGGCGCCGGCGCCTGCGGCGGCCAGTTCACGGCCAACACGATGGCGATGGCGTTCGAGGCGCTCGGAATTTCCCCTTCGGGCTTCTCGATGGTCCCGGCCGTGGACGCACGCAAGGCCGAGGTGGCCCAGCAAGCCGGTGCCCTGGTGATGGACGTCCTGCGCGCCGGATTGCGCCCGAGTGAGATCATCACCCGCGAGAGCCTGGAGAACGCGATCGCCGCGATCGCCTGCAGCGGCGGCTCGACCAACGGCGTCTTGCACCTGCTGGCGATCGCCAAGGAGATGGGGATCGATCTCCACATCGACGACTTTCACCAGATCAGCGAACGCACGCCGCTGCTGTGCGATTTGAAGCCCGGGGGCCGGTACGTCGCTCCCGACCTGTATGAGGCCGGCGGCGTGCCGCTGGTCATGAAACGCCTCCAGGAGGCCGGCCTGCTGCACGAGCACGCGATCACCGTCACCGGAAGGACCGTCGGCGAGCACGCCGCGGCCGCCCGGGAGACGGACGGCCAGCGCGTGGTCAGGCCGCTGTCGGACCCGATCAAGCCCACCGGTGGCCTGGCGATCCTGCACGGCAACCTGGCCCCCGACGGGTGCGTGGTCAAGCTGGCCGGCCACGAGCGCCGCACGCAGACCGGCCCCGCGCGGGTGTTCGAGTCCGAGGAGGAGGCGATGGCCGCGGTCACCGCGCGTGACCCCGCGCTCAAAATCCACCCGGGTGACGTGATCGTGATCCGCAACGAAGGCCCGGCGGGCGGGCCGGGGATGCGCGAGATGCTCGCGGTCACCGCCGCGCTGGTGGGAGAAGGGCTGGGCGAGGAGGTGGCGCTGATCACCGACGGACGCTTCTCGGGGGCCACCCACGGACTGATGGCCGGGCACGTCGCCCCCGAGGCGATCCGCGGTGGTCCGATCGGCCTCGTCCGCGACGGCGATCAGATCACGCTCGACGTCGAGGCCCGCCGCCTCGACGCCGCGCTGTCAGAGGAGGAGTTCTCCCAGCGCGCCGCCCAGTATCAGCCGCCCGAACGGCCCTTCCCCGGGGTCGCGCTGGACAAGTACGCGCGGCTCGTTTCAAGCGCCGCCGAGGGCGCCGTCACGCACTAGCATCGGCCAGCCGTCCAGGTTAGGGTGCAACGCGAGATTGGGGGCGTCTAATCGAGACGCCACGGCCACAACCCAGGAGGAGAACCCATGACCAGACAGACGCGGTCACTCACCGCCGCCGCGAGCCTACTCGCGGCGTGCGCGATCATCGCGGTCGGCGCCGGCGCTGTGGGCGCCAAGGGCAAGGGCAGGGCCGACAGCGGCACCACCTACGCCGCGATCACCCACATCGTCGGCAAGACGCAGATCGCCGCCGGCAACACGACCGACAAGGTGCTCGGCAAGGGCGCGGTCACGTTCGCGCTCACGCTCGGGACCGGCTCCAAGCCAGGCACGATCGTCGCCAAGGGCACCGTTGTCGTCTACACCTCGACCGGGTCTCTCTCCGGCTCGGATTCAGTCGACATCACCCCCACGTCAACCGGAGAGCTCGTGTTCACCAACGGCAAGCTGAACCTGAGCAAGGGATCGGGGGGCCAGAAGGGCCACAGCTTCGTCGGCACCTTCACCGGCACTGGGAAGACGGCTTCGGGTCCGTTCGTCTTCCACGAGAAGGGCACCTACAGGTAGGCGCGACTAGGGGCGGGGGCGCCGGGGTCCCCGCCTGTGCCGCGGTGACACGGCCGCGGCAGCCTCGTGGCGGCAAGCCAGCGCAAATAGCGGAAATCGCGCCCGCCGGATGAAATGCGGCTTGCACCCAGGCTCTCTAGCCGGCGCCTGATCGATCGGCGCCTACCGGCCGGTACCATTTCGCGCGTGGCCAACGTCTCTTACCTCCGCGCCCCCGTCCGTTCGCGGGCCGGGGGCAAGCCCAACGGCGGCGCAGCCGCATCGCCCGGGCGCTTCGGGCGCGGCCGCTACGTGCTTGGCGGCGTGATGCTCGTGGTCGTGGCGGTGGTCGCCGCGCTTGCGCTGGTCCTGGTCTCGGCCCACGCCACCCTGACCGCCGACTCGGGCGCGATCGCCAAGGTGGGCATGCCGCTAGGCGGCGGCACGATCCAGAGCGTGACGATCGTGACCGGCCCCCACAGCCGGCGGATCCCGGTCGACGTTCGCGGCGATCCCACGATCTGGCCGCGCGGCCTCGTGCCCGCCGGTCAGCGGCTGACGGTCGACGTCGTGGTCAAGCGCCCGGGCTGGATCGCCTGGCTCGCGGGGAGCACCGAGAAGCTGCACCTGACGCTGACCACGCCGGTGGCGAGTCTGCGCTCGCACTACTTGACGGTCAACGGCCGCTCGCCGCTGCGGCTGCGCTTCAAGGCGCCGATCCAGGTCTACTCGCTGGGCAGCCACGCCGGGCACCTCCAGCGCCACCTCCTGGCCAGCCCAAGGAGCGTGATCACGGTGCCGCGGAGCGCCGAGGCGGGAACGATCTTCGTGTCGGCCGCGCCCCGAGCCTGGGAGAGCTCCCACCAGGCGATGGTGAGCTGGTTCCCCGGCGGCCGCGCCGCGACCGCGGTCGCCGATCCGGCCCCGGGGGCGACGATCAAGTCCGGGACGCCGATAACGCTTACCTTCTCCAAGCCCGTCTCGAAGGCGCTCGGCTCCCATTTGCCGCCGGTCTCGCCCCCCACCCAGGGGAGCTGGACCACGGTCAATGGCCACACGATCGTCTTCAGGCCCGAGGGCTACGGCTACGGGCTGGGCGCCAAGGTGCAACTGGCGCTGCCGAGCGGCGTCAAGCTCGTGGGGGGTCAGCAGAGCTCGACTTCCTCCGGGGGGAGCTGGAACGTCCCCGCCGGGTCGACCGTGCGGCTGCAGCAGGTCCTCGCCCTGCTCGGCTACCTACCGCTGCGCTTCCGCTACGCCGGATCCGGGGTCGGGCTCACGCCGCAGGACCAGGAGGCCGCCGCGGTCGCCCCGCCGAGGGGCAAGTTCTCCTGGCGCTGGGCCAACACCCCCGCTGCGCTGAAGGGCTTCTGGCAGGTCGGAGCCTCGGGCACCATGACCCGGGGCGCCCTGATGGCGTTTGAGAACGATCACGGCCTGCTCGCCGACGGCGTCGCGGGGCCGGCGGTCTGGAAGTCGCTGATCGGCGCCGTGCTTAGCGGCCACCGTTCGAGCTCCGGCTACACGTTCGTGTCGGTCAGCGTGGCCTCGCAGTCGCTCACGCTCTGGCATGACGGCAGCGACGTGATCACCGGCACGCCGGTCAACACCGGGATCGCGTCGGCTCCGACGGCGACCGGTACCTATCCCGTCTTCGAGCACCTCCCGGTGACGACGATGAGCGGCACCAACCCGGACGGGAGTCATTACAGCGACCCGGGCATCCCGGACGTCAGCTACTTCAACGGCGGTGACGCTCTGCACGGGTTCACGCGCGCTCAGTACGGCTCACCGCAGAGCCTCGGCTGCGTGGAGATGCCGTTCAGCGTCGCGGCGAAGGTCTTTCCCTACACCCCGGTCGGGACGCTCGTCCACGTCGCCTGAGATCCGGGACCCGGGAGGCGTCTGGCCCCCAGGCGTCAAAGAGGGCTGGGGGGCGGCGCGACGAATAGCCGGGATGCAGATGCAGAATGGGCGTTCATCGGCGTCGCGGGAAGAGCGCGACGAGGCGACCTCGTCTGACTGGCGCGCCGCGCTCCGAGCTCATGACGATGACCTGCGTCGTCGCGCGGTCGCGGCCAAGACCCGCCGCGCGTATGCGATCGACACCACCCAGTTCGCGCGCTGGGCCAGCTCGGCCGGCCTGGCGCCGGAGTCCATTGACGTCCGCGTCCTGCGGCGCTACGTCGCCTCGCTGTCGCTACGTGGGCAGGCTCCCTCGACTGTGGCCCGCAAGCTGGCGGCGCTGCGGGGTCTGCTCCGGACGCAGATCGAGCTCGGCGCGCGCTCGGAGAACCCGGCCGAGCTGCTGCACTCGCCCAAGCGCGCGCAGCGGCTGCCGCGAGTCCTGAAGGCCGCGGAGGTCGCGGCGCTGCTCGACCGGATCCCGGCCACGACGCCGCTGGCGCTGCGCGACCGGGGCATGTTCGAGCTCGCCTACGGGTCCGGACTCAGAGCCGAGGAGCTGGTGTCGCTCGGGCTCGAGTCGGTGGACTTCGACGGCGAGTGCGTGCGGGTCGAGGGCAAGGGCGGACGCACGCGGCTCGTTCCCGCCGGCGAGCACTCGTTACGGGCGCTCGAGCGCTACATCGCCAAAGGACGGCCCGCGCTGGCCGTCGCGGCAACACGCGCGGGCGGGGCGCTGTTCCTGTCGAAGTCGGGGCGAGCACTCGGGACCTCGGATGTGCGCCGGCGGCTGCGAACTTGGTCCAGGCAGGCCGGTGGATATGCGCCGGCGCTCGCGGACACGCATCCGCACGCCCTGCGCCACTCCTTCGCGACCCATCTGCTCGAAGGCGGAGCCGATCTCCGGGCGATCCAGGAGCTGCTCGGACACGCGAGCATCTCCACCACTCAGGTCTACACTCGGGTAGAGGCGGCGCGGCTCCGCTCCGCCTACGAGCGCTCTCATCCGCGTGCGTGAACGTCGACGCAGGGGGTAGGAACTGGAAACCAACTTGAAGGCGATCGAGCTGCACGACCTCTGGACGCGCTACAAGAGCTCCGGTGACCAGCGCGCCCGTGAGCGTCTCGTGGTGGCTTACTCGCCCCTGGTCAAGTACGTCGCCGGACGGATGGGCTCCGGCCTGCCCGCGCACGTGGAGGAGGCCGACCTGATCTCCTACGGGCTGGGAGGTTTGATCAGCGCCATCGAGCGTTTCGATCTCTCGCGGGAGATCAAGTTCGAGACGTACGCGATCACCCGCATCCGCGGCGCGATCATCGACGAGCTGCGGACGCTCGACTGGGTCCCCCGTTCGGTGCGCGCGCGGGCGCGGGAGTTCGAACGCGCCAACGTGAAGCTCGAGACCAAGCTTCAGCGGGCGCCGACCGATGAGGAGATGGCGAGCGAGCTGGCGATCACCGTAGAGGACTTCCAGGACGCGCTGATGCAGATCTCGAACTCGACGATCGTCGCGCTGGACGAGCTGTGGAGCTCGTCTGACTCGAGCGGCGATCAGGTCTCGCTGCTCGACACGCTTCCCGACCGTGGCTCGCCCGATCCGCAGGTGCTCGTAGACGAGTCAGAGCTCCGCGACCGGATCGCCGACGCGATCGCCGCGCTGCCCGAGCGCGAGAAGCTCGTCGTCGCGCTCTACTACTACGAGAACCTGACCCTGAGGGAGATCGGCGAGGTCATCGGCGTGACCGAGTCGCGCGTCTCGCAGCTGCACACCAAGGCCGTGCTGCGCCTGCGCTCGAAGCTGGCCGGAGAGCTCGAATAGGCCGAGGCGATAAGGTCGCACTTTCTGAGTTTCAGACCGAGAGGAGACCTCGCCATGCACAAGGCTGCGGATCGGATCCGCAACGTGGCTCTCGTCGGCCATCGCGGCAGTGGTAAGACGTCGCTGCACGAGGCTCTGCTGTTCCAGGCTGGGGCCGTGAACCGCCTCGGGTCGGTGCTCGACGGATCGACCGTGTCCGACGCCGACCCCGACGAGAAGGCACGCCAGATGTCGATTTCCGCGGCGTTGAGCTCGTTCGAGTGGCGTGAGCGCAAGGTCAACCTTCTCGACACTCCGGGCGACCCGAGCTTCGTGGCCGACGCGCTCGGCGCGCTGCGAGTGTGCGAGTCGGCCGTGTTCGTGGTCAACGCGGTGATGGGTGTCGAGGTTCACACCTCCCGCTTGTGGCAACGCGCAGCTGAGTTAGACATATCTCGATTGGTGTTCGTCAACATGCTCGACCGCGAGCGCGCCGACTTCTTCAGAACGCTGGAGTCCCTCAAGGCGGCCTTCGGCCCGCACGTCGTGGCGACCGAGATACCGATCGGGTCCGAGCACGAAGTCTCCGGCGTGATCGACCTGGTCGACATGAAGGCATACCAGTACGACAGCTCGGGCTCGCCGACCCGAGATGGCTGCAAGGAGGTAGAGATCCCGGCGGCGCTCCAGGCGCAGGCCGAGGAGTACCGCGAGAAGCTGATGGACGAGGTATCCGAGACCTCCGACGCGCTCATGGAGCGCTACCTGGAGGGCGATCAGATCTCCCACCAGGAGATCGTCGCCGCGCTCAAGGAGGGCACCAACCACGGCGCCCTGTTCCCGGTCACCTGCGGCGTGGTGACACGCAACCTTGGCACCAACCGGCTGCTCGACGCGATCGTCGAGGACTTGCCCTCGCCCGTCATGCACGGCGGCCTCGAGGTCGGCGCGGTGACGCTCGAGCCGGTGGAGGACGAGGAGCTGTTCGCCTACGTGTTCAAGACGCGCGCCGACCCCTTCGCGGGCCGGATCAACCTGTTCCGCGTCTATCAGGGCGTGCTCGGGCACGACTCCCAAGTGCTCAATACCCGGACGCACAGCAAGGAGCGGATCGGCCAGCTGGTGACCTTCGATGGCGGCCAGACGGGCCACGCCGATGAATTTGGACCCGGGGACATCGGCGCCGTGGCGAAGCTCAAGGAGACCAAGGCGGGGGACTGGCTCGCGGCCCGCGACGAGCCGATCGAAATGCCGAGCATCAAGCTCCCGGCGCCGGTGATGGCGTTTGCGATCGAGCCAAAGAGCAAGGGCGACGAAGACAAGGTCTTCAGCTCCCTGCGCCGGCTCCAAGAGGAGGATCCGACGATCGATCTGCACCGCGACCCGCAGACCGGCGAGCAGATCGTGGCCGGTCTGTCGCAGGTCCACGTCGAGGTGATCGTCGAGCGGCTGAAGGAGCGCTTCGGAGCCGAAGTGAGCCTCAAGCCGCCGCGGGTGCCCTACCAGGAGACGATCCGCGCCTCGGCCAAGGCCCACGGGCGCCACAAGAAGCAGACCGGCGGCCGCGGGCAGTTCGGTGACTGCCACATCGAGATCGAGCCCCTCGAGCCGGGCGCCGGATTCGAGTTCGTCAACGCGATCAAGGGCGGCGTGATCCCAACCGGCTTCATCCCCGCGGTCGAGAAGGGCGTGCACGAAGCGATGCAGGAGGGAGTCGTCGCCGGCTATCCGGTCAAGGATGTCCGCGTGCGGCTGTACGACGGCTCCTACCACACGGTCGACTCGTCCGAGATGGCGTTCAAGGTGGCGGGCTCGCAGGCGATGAAGCAGGCGCTGGAGCAGGCAGGCCCGGTCCTGCTCGAGCCGATCATGCTGGTCACAGTCAACGCCCCCGAGGACACGGTCGGAGACGTGATCGGAGACCTCAACTCCAGACGCGGGCGGCCGCTGGGGATGGAGCCCGCGGGCAGCGGGATGACCGACATCAAGGCCGAGGTGCCGATGTCCGAGATGCTCTCCTACGCGCCGGATCTGAGGTCGATCACCGGTGGCCAGGGGGAGTTCACGATGGAGTTTGACCGCTACGAGGAGGTACCCGGCCACCTCGCCTCCAGGGTCGTCGACGAGGCGCGCGCGGAGCGAGAGGCCGTGAAGGCGTAGTACGCTCGAAGCGGTGAATACCAGGGCGATAAGCACCTCGATCGCACACGCCGCGTGCGACGTCTGCGGACGGACGCTGCTGCGCGGCGAGCGCGCGGAGGTCTACCTCAGCGGCGGCGTGCGCCGCTCGGTGTGCGAGCTGTGCACCTCCCGGGCGCTGCACGGCGGCTGGATTCGCGAGGGGACGATCCCGGATTACGGCGGGACCAGCGCGAGGGTCGACCGGCGGCGCTCGCTGCTGAGCCGGCTGCGCTCCCGCGGCGAGCAGCTCGACCCCAACGGTGCGCATGAGCCGCGCAGCGAGTTGCTCCAGGCGCCCCAACCGCAACCGCCGACCACCCAGCCGGCTCCGGTTCGGGCCGAGCCGGGGCCTCGCGGCGCTTCCCCTGACGTGCCGCCCCCGGGGACTCGCGAGCCGCGCCACGTGCGCGCCGTCCCCACCAGCGTCGAGCACAAGATCTCCTCGGCGGTCGGGCTGTTCAACTCATCCGAGCATCCGCGCACGGTCTCGGGGATCGCGCGCTCGCTCGGCATCCCCGACGTGTCGGTGTTGCCGGCCGCGGTACCGCCAAGCGTGGTCAACGTCGTCGTGGCCTGGGAGCTGTGCTGGTATCGCTACGAGGTCGACTTATCCGACGAGGTGCCCAGCGTTCGGGTCGCCGGGCAGGGCTATGAGCTCGACGAGCTGGACCCCGAGGAGCGGCGAAGCAACGCCGTCGCCGATGAGGGCGGGACTCTCTCGCTCGAGGCTTGAACGCTCACGCTGGACGGACGTTGGATGGCGGGGCATCGTCGGCGTGCAATACCATCAGGCGGGTGATCTACTGCGTCGTGCCCGAAGCGCTCGCCGACCACCTGCTCGAGAAGCTGACGAGCTACTACGCCTCAGACCCGAACGTCGAGGTGATCCTCGAACGCCGCAAGTCCTCCCGCCGCGAACGCGGCGTCTCGGGCGGGGGCAGGCGCGAGCTTCGCGACCGCCGCCGGGCGCGGATTCCCGGCGAGCTGCCAGCGCTCGCAATCGATTGACCTGGCCGCAGCACTTCACCCGGCCGCTGCGGTTGACGCCCGGACGGCGATGAAGCTCGTGGTCCACGTAGACGGCGGCGCCCGGGGTAACCCCGGACCGGCGGCGATCGGCGTCGTCGTCTCTGACTCCGACGGCACGGTGATCGACGAGGTGGCAGAGCGAATCGGCGTTGCCACCAACAACGTCGCCGAGTACCGCGCGCTGCTCGAGGGGCTGCAGCGAGCCGCCGCGTTGGGGGCCCGTGAGGTCGAGCTGATCAACGACTCCCAGCTCGTGGCCCGTCAGCTGACCGGCGCCTACAAGGTCAAGCACCCGGCGATGAAGCCGCTCTACGAGGAAGCGGTGACGGCGCTGAGGGGCTTTGAGCGCTGGCGGATCCGCAGCGTTCCCCGCGAGCAGAACGCTCACGCCGACGCGCTGGTCAACGAAGCGCTCGATGGCTCCCGCTAACCTTCCCTCGGTGACCGACCTAACCGATCTGACCGCCGCGCTCAACGACACGGTCGAGCGGCTGCGGACGGGCGAGCTCGAGCCCGAAGCGGCTCTGACCCTGATCGAGGAGTGCGCGCGGCTGGCCGCCGAGGCGAGCTCTCAGGTCGACGAGCGGGTTCGCGCGGCACTCGAGCCGCTGCCCGACCTTCCCGGTCAGCTCCCGCTGCCGGCGGCCTAGTGGCCTAAGTGCCCGGCGTCTCGACGCGCACCGCGTACCCGGACCACCTGCGCTCCGACATCGAGCGCTACCTGGAGTCGCTGCGCTTCTCACGGGAGTTCGCGACGGCCGGGCTCGAGGAGGCGATGCGTTACTCGCTGCTGGCCGGCGGCAAGCGGATCCGCCCGGTGCTCGCGCTCGCGACTGCGGAGGCCGTGGGGCTCGAGCGCAGCGCGGCGCTTCCGCTGGCGGCGGCGATCGAGCTGATCCACACCTACTCGCTGATCCACGACGACCTGCCCGCGATGGACGACGACGACCTGCGCCGGGGCCGGCTGACCTGCCACAAGGTGTTCGGCGAGGACGTCGCGATCCTGGCCGGCGATGGCCTCTACGCCGAGGCCTTCGCACTGCTGCTCTCAGAGCAGCGAGGAGAGCCGTCTGACGTGCTCGCCGCGGCGGTGGGGCTCGCACGGGCGACCGGTGTCCAGGGCATGGTCGGGGGCCAGTTCATGGACGTCGCGGACACCACCTCGAGCGGGCCGGCGGGGCTGCGGCGCCTGCACGAGCTCAAGACCGGCCGGCTCATCGCCGCCAGCATCGAGTGCGTGCTGCTCCTCGCCGAAGATCGCCAAGCTGCGACAATGTCCTGCCTCCGTGCTTTTGCCAGCGAGCTGGGCGTGCTGTTCCAGATCGTGGACGACATCCTCGATGTGACCGGCTCGCAGGCGACGCTCGGCAAGCAGGAGGGCTCAGACGTACGGCTGGGAAAGCGCACATACGTGACCGAGTTCGGTCTCGACGGCGCTCGCAAGCTGGCCGGCGAGTCCTACGAGCGTACCCGAGCCTCGCTGGGCGGCGCCGCGGGCCTCGACGTCGCCGAGCTGGAGCAGATTACGGATTTCATCGCGACCCGGAGCTATTGATGACAGACCACTGGCAAGGCATCTCCAGTCCCCAGGACCTTCACGGCCTCAGCGACGAGGAGCTGCAGCAGGTGGCCCAGGAGGTGCGCGAGCACATCATCGACACGGTAGGGGAGATCGGCGGTCACTTCGGCGCCAACCTCGGGGCGTGCGAGATCGCCGTGGCGCTGCACTCGCTGCTCGATTCGCCGCGGGACAAGATCCTCTGGGACGTCGGCCACCAGGCCTACCCCCACAAGATCCTGACCGGTCGCCGTGACCAGCTGCACACGATCCGCAAGTACCAGGGCCTGGCTCCGTTCTGCTCGATCGAGGAGTCCGAGCACGACATCATGGGCGCGGGGCACGCTTCGACCGCGATCGGGTACGCCGTCGGCATCAAGGAGGCGATGCGCCGTGGGCACGGCGAGGACGCCCACGTAGTCGCGGTCGCGGGCGATGGCGCCCTGACCGGAGGCGTGGCGTTCGAGGCGGTACACCAGGCCGGCGGGGAGGGCACTCCGATCGTCGTCGTGCTCAACGACAACGGCATGTCGATCGCGCCGAATGTCGGCGCCATGTCGCGCTACTTCAACCGCGTGCGGATGAACCCGAAGCTGTGGCACGCCCGCGAGGGGGTCGAGGGCGGCTTGACCAAGCTTCCCGCCGGGATCGGCGCCGCCTTCGAGCGCATCGGCCCGCACTTCAAGGAGTCGCTCAAGGCGTTCTGGGCGCCCGGCCTGTGGTGGGAGGAGCTGGACTTCGCCTACATGGGCGTGATCGACGGCCATGACATGCGTGAGCTGCGGCGCGCGCTGCGCGAGGCGTTGGCCGCCGAGCGACCGGTCGTGGTGCACTGCGCGACGGTCAAGGGCAAGGGGTTCGCGCCGGCCGAGGAGGGCGGCCTGGAGGGCATGGAGAAGTGGCACGCCGCCAAGCCGAAATCGATCGCCAACGGCGCCCCCGCCCGAGCGCTTCGCAAGCCCGAGGGAGTGAAGGCCGCCGCGCCCGCCTACACGCAGGTGTTCGGGGAGGCGCTGGTGCGCGAGTGCCGTCGCGACGACCGTGTGATCGGGATCACCGCCGCGATGAACTCCGGCACCGGCCTCAACATCCTCCAGGGCGAGCTGCCTGACCGCTACTACGACGTCGGCATCGCCGAGCAGCAGGCGGTGCTGTTCGCGGCCGGCCTGGCGCTGCAGGGGTGCAAGCCGGTCGCGGCGATCTACTCGACCTTCTTGCAGCGCGCCTATGACCAGATCGTCCACGACGTCTGCCTCCAGAAGTTGAACGTCGTATTCGCGATGGATCGGGCCGGGTTGGTCGGCGATGACGGCCCCACCCACCATGGGATCTTCGACATCGCCTATCTGCGCTGCCTGCCGAACATCGTCCTGATGTCCCCGCGCGACGAGGCGATGCTGGTCCACATGCTCCACACGGCGCTGCGCTATGACCACGGCCCGGTCGCGCTGCGCTACCCCCGCGGGGAAGGGGTCGGGGTGGCGCTCCCGCCCCGCCCGCGGACGATCGAGATCGGGACCGGCGAGATCCTCCGCGAAGCGGACACCGGGCCAGACCGGGGGGGCGCTAGCGTGGCGCTGCTCGGCTACGGCTCGGGGGTGGGCAAGGCGCTCGAGGCGGCCGATCTGCTCTCCAAGCGCGGGGTCGGGGTGACGGTCGCCGACGCCCGCTTCGCCAAGCCGATCGACGCCGGGCTCGCGGCTCAGCTCGCCGCCGAGCACGAGCTGCTGGTCACGGTCGAGGAGGGGGTTCTCGCCGGTGGCTTCGGATCGGCGGTCTGGGAGACGCTGTCCACCGGCTTCGCCGGCGGAGCCCACTCGGGCCTGGGCACCGCCGCCGGAGGCGGTGGTCCGAGGATCCTGCGCGTCGGCCTGCCCGACCGGTACGTGACCCACGGTACGCCGGCGCTCCTGCACGAAGAGGTCGGGTTCACCGGCGAACGGATCGCAGAGCGGATCGAGGCCGCGGTCGGCGGGCGCAGCGGAGTCGCGAGCGGAGGCTGAGCCGGCCGCGGCGGGGGGCTCGGCTGGCCGATCACGTACCTTTTCGCCACCAATGAAGCGTGTTCGGCTCGACAGCCTGCTCTCGCAGCGGGGGGTATTCTCCTCCCGATCGCGTGCGGCCGCATCGGTTATCGCCGGCGAAGTGATGCTGCTCCCAGGGCGTCGCCGGGCCGAGAAGCCAGGCCAGCTCGTCCCCGAGGATGTCGAGTTCGAGGTCGCCGGGACGCCGGCGTTCGTCTCGCGCGGCGGCGTCAAGCTCGCCAACGCGCTCGATGCACTGTCGCTGGAGGTCACCGGGCGTCGGGCGCTCGACGTCGGCGCCTCGACCGGTGGCTTTACCGACTGCCTGCTGCGGCGCGGCGCCGCACACGTGGTGGCGCTCGACGTCGCCTACGGGCAGCTCGACTGGGGGCTGCGCTGTGACCCGCGTGTGACGGTTCTCGAGCGCCACAACGCCCGCGCGCTGCGCGCAGAGGACCTCCCCTACGCGGCTGAGCTGATCGTGATCGACGTCTCGTTCATCTCGCTGATCAAGGTGCTCGGCGTCGTACTGGGGTGCGCGGCCGAGCGCTTTGACTGCCTGGCGCTGGTCAAGCCGCAGTTCGAGGTCGGACGCGGCGCAGTCGGCAAGGGAGGGGTGGTGCGCGGGCCGGCGCTTCGCCGGCAGGCGCTGATCGGCGTGGGCGAGGCGGCGATCGAGCTTGGGGCCGCCGTGCTCGGATACGCGAGCTCGGGCCTGCCCGGCCCAAAGGGCAACCTCGAGACGTTCGCCTGGATCGCCGAGCGGCGCCGGGGCGGGGTGGCGGACCTCGAGCTGGCCGCCCGGGAGGTCGAACCGTGAGGCCGGAGCTGGCGGCACCGGAGGTCGAGCCGTGAGTCCGGTCAGGACCGCGACGGTGCTCACCCACCGCCGCCCCGACCTGACGGCGGCGGCGCTGCTGGCGCTGATCGGGCTGGCCCACGACTCAGACGTCGAGCTGCGCTTCGATCCCGACGAAACCCGCAAGCACAGACTCGAACCGGGGCCGCTGCTGAAGCTCGACGCGTCGATCGATCCCAGCGTCGAGATCTGCTTCGCGCTCGGCGGCGACGGCACGATTCTCAACGCGCTGCGCACGTACGCCGGCACCGGGGTGCCGGTGTTCGGGATCAACTTCGGCGAGATGGGCTTCCTGGCCACCGTCGACCGCGAGGACGCCCGCGCGGGATGCATCCGCGCCCTGGCGGGCGACTTCGAGGTGCTGTCGCTGCCGGCGATCGAGCTGTGCGGCGGGCGCGAAAGCTGGCTGGCGATCAACGACGTCTCGATCCACCGCCAGCCTGGCAAGCGGGTAGCGGATCTGGAGTACGCGGTCGGCGGTGACGAAGTCGGGCGCGTCCGCTGCGACGGGCTGGTGGTCGCCACACCGGCCGGATCCACGGGCTACAACCTCGCCAACGGAGGGCCGGTAATGGCGTGGGGCGTCTACGGGTTCGTCGTCTCGTTCATCGCTCCCCACTCGTTCACCGCGCGTACGCTCGTGGTCGCCCCCGACGACCGCCTGACCGTACACAACTGCTCGCGTGAGGAGCCCGTCGACGTGACGCTCGACGGCCGGCCGATCTGCGTGCTCGAGCCCGGCGAGCGTCTCGAGGCGCGGTTCGTCGCCGGCCAGGGCGCGCTCGCCCAGCTGTCGGGGACGAGCTTCTACCAGCGTCTGCGCCAGAAGTTCGGGCGCCTCGCGACGCCGCTGTAGGCCTGGCGGTCGCCCCTGGTCGGCGTGCCGGATCCGTCGGGCCCACCTGGTAGACCGTCTCGAATGCTGCACGAGTTGCGCGTCGAGAACCTGCTCCTGATGGACCGCGCCGAGCTGCGGCTGGCGCCGGGGCTCAACATGCTCACCGGTGAGACAGGGGCCGGCAAGACGCTGCTCGCCCACGCGCTCGATCTGCTGCTCGGGGGGCGCGCCCGCCGGGGGATCGTGCGCCAAGGCGCCCAGGAGGCCTACGTCGAGGGGGTGTTCGCGCTGCCGCGAGCACTAGCGGGCTCCGACCGCCTCCCGGCCGGGGCCGAGGAGATCGTCCTCGCCCGCCGCGTGTGGCCCGACGGGCGCACCCGCGCCTACGTCTGCGGCCGCTCGGCAACGCTCGCCGATCTGCAGGAGCTCGGCGGCCGGCTGCTCTCGTTCTACGGCCAGCACGAGCACCGCAAGCTGATGCTGCAAACGGCGCAGCTCGATGTCCTCGACGCCTATTGCGGGCGCAAGCAGTCAGAGCTACGGGACCGGCTGCGGGCCGCGTATGAGCTCGTCGGTGGGCTCGAGCGGCGGACGGCCGAGCTCGTGCAGCTTGCCGGCGCGCGCGACCGGGAGCTCGACCTCCTGTCGTTCGAGCTCGATGAGATCGAGGCGGCGGCTCCGAGCATCGAGGAGCAGGCCTCGATGACCGCCGAGCGCGACCGGCTGCGACACCTCGAGACCCTCCGGGGTGCCGCCGCCACGGCCGCCGAGGCTCTCACGGGAGAGTCAGGCGCCGGGGTCGCCGAGCTGCTCGCGACCGCCGCCGGGCAGCTCGAGCAGGCGGCGTCGATTGATGTGGAGCTGGGGGCGATCGCGCAGCGAGCCCAGGCCCTTCGCTACGAGGCCGAGGACGTCGGGGGAGAGCTGCGCGGCTACCTGCTCGGCATCGAGGAGGAGTCGGCCGGCGGCCCGGGCCGTCTCGAGGAGGTGGAGGAGCGGTTGGCCCTGCTCGCCCGGCTCGAGCGCAAGCACGGGGGCTCGATCGCCGATGTGCTGGCCTACGCGGAGCACTGCCGGGCGCGGCGGGAAGAGCTCGAGCACGTCGGAGTCGCTTTGGAGGACGCCGAGCACGAGCTGGACGGCGCACGAGCCGAGCTCGACTGTCTCGCCGGACGGCTCGGAGACGCTCGCCGCGATGCGGCCCCGAAGCTCGCGGCCGCCGTGCAAGCGCGGCTGGCAGAGCTCGCGATGCCCGACGCGCAGTTTGAGATCAACCTGACGACGCGCCAGGATGGCTGCGGTCCGCGGGGAACCGAAGCGATCCAGATGCTGATCGCCTCCGGCGCGGGCGGCGCGCTCGGAGCGCTGCGCGACGTGGCCTCGGGCGGCGAGCTCTCGCGGGTGATGCTGGCGCTGATGAGCGTCGCTCAGGGTGAGCCGGCCGCCGAGCCCAAAGCGGCTCCGCTGCTCGTGTTCGACGAGATCGATGCCGGGATCGGTGGCCACACCGCGCGCGCGGTAGGCGAGCACCTGCGCTCGTTGTCGCGTGGGCGGCAGATCCTCTGCATCACCCACCTACCCCAGGTCGCGGCCCTCGCGCAACGGCATTTCACGATCGTCAAGGATGCGGCGGCGGTGCCCGCCACGACCACCGTCACCACGCTCGACGGAGACGAGATCGTCGGGGAGCTGGTGAGGATGCTCGGTGGCGGCGACGAGGACCGGGCGGCCAGCGAGCACGCCCGCGAGCTGCTGCGGGCCGCCTGAGCGGCGCGATCGGCCGCCCGGCGGGCCTCGCGCGGTTCCGTCGGACCCGGCGTTAGACTCGATGACCGGCGATGGCTCACGGCGAAACGCGCTTCATCTTCATCACCGGCGGGGTCGTGTCCTCGCTCGGAAAAGGCATCGCCGCAGCCTCGATCGGACGTCTCCTGGTCGCCCGCGGGCTCGACGTGCAGCTACAGAAGTTCGACCCCTACATCAACGTCGACCCGGGGACGATGTCCCCGTACCAGCACGGCGAGGTGTTCGTCACCGAGGACGGCGCCGAGACCGACCTCGATCTCGGTCACTACGAGCGCTTCACCGACGCGAACACGAGCCGGGCCTCGAACGTCACCGCCGGGGGCATCTACAACACGGTGATCCGCCGCGAGCGCCGCGGTGACTACCTCGGCGCCACCGTCCAGGTCGTGCCGCACATCACCGACGAGATCAAGCAGCGGATCAAGCTGATGGCCGACTCGAGCGATGTCGACTTCGTCGTCACCGAGATCGGCGGGACCGTGGGCGACATCGAGTCGCTGCCGTTCCTGGAGGCCATCCGCCAGTTTCCAGTCGACGTCGGCCGCCGGCGCTGCATGTTCATCCATCTGACGCTGGTGCCCTACATCGGCCACGCCGGCGAGCTCAAGACCAAGCCCACACAGCACTCGGTCAACGAGCTGCGGCGGATCGGGATCGCGCCCGACATGGTCGTGGCCCGGTCCGAGGGCGAGCTGTCGACCGACATCCGTCGCAAGATCGCGCTGTTCGCGAGCCTCCCCGTCGAGGCGATCGTCTCGGCCTACGACGTCGACGACATCTACCGGGTGCCGCTCGTGTTCAACGCCCAAGGGGTCGACGAGTTCATCCTGGCCGAGCACTTCGGGCTCGAGGCCGGTACGCCCGACCTGAGCGACTGGCAGCAGATCACGTGCCGGGCCCGCGAGGTCGACCGGCACGTTCGGATCGCGCTGGTGGGCAAGTACGTCAAGCTCGAGGACGCCTACTTGTCTGTCGTCGAGGCGCTCCGCCACGCTGGCGTTCACCACGGCTGCAAGGTCGACGTCGATTGGGTCGACTCGGAGTCGGTCCGCGAGGCAGACGTGGTGGCGCGGCTGCAGACGGCGGACGGCATCCTGATCCCGGGTGGCTTTGGCGGCCGCGGCTGGGAGGGCAAGATCCACGCCGCGCAGCTCGCCCGCGAGGGGCGGATCCCGTACCTCGGCATCTGCCTCGGGATGCACGTGGCGGTCAGCGAGTTCGCGCGCCACGTCGCCGGCATGGACGGCGCCAACTCGACCGAGATGGACCTCGAGACGCCGTTTCCGGTCATCGACCTGCTGCCGGAGCAGAAGGAGATCGCCGACATGGGGGGCACGATGCGTCTCGGGGCCGATCCGGTCAAGCTCCACGACGGCACCCGAATCCGGGAGCTGTACGACGAGCCGGTCGTCTACGAGCGCCACCGTCACCGCTACGAGGTCAACAACCACCTGCGTCGCCGGCTCGCGGCGGCCGGCCTGATCTGCTCGGGCACGTCGCCCGACGAGCGGCTGGTGGAGGCGATCGAGCTGCACTCCAAGCGGCATCCGTTCTTCGTCGCTTCGCAGTACCACCCCGAGTTCAAGTCACGCCCCGAGCGGCCGGCGCCGCTGTTCCGGGAGTTCGTCGGCGCCGCGCTCGAGCACGCCGAGTCCACGCCCGGGACC
>JBPCQU010000249.1:0-5131 GCA_050997795.1 Solirubrobacteraceae bacterium
CGGGCGTGATCCGGCCTGCGAGGATCCCCCTTCGGCGGCCTCCAAGGCCCTCGCGAGCCGCGATCGCCGAGCGTGACCTCATCGCCTCCGCCGCCCCGGCCGCGCCGATCGCCGCGATCAAGATCAGGAACGGGTCGAGCGGTGCGCGCTTGAGCGGGTTGCCGACCGTCGGGATCGTCACCACGACCACCGCGACGGGAATCGCCCACAACCACCAGGGTCCGAGGTCCAGGCGGCCCCGGCGCGTCGCGCGGGCCAGCAGCACGAGCAACGCCACGTCCACCAGCAGTCGGGCGCTGGCGGTGCTCAGCCACTGCATCCAGGCGGGGATCGACATCTCGGCATAGGCAAGCCCGGCCGCGAAGCCGCGTCCGCTCCCGAGGTCGACCAGCCGCAGGGCGTCGAACGCCGAGGCGAGCGCCAGCTGTCCGGGGTGACGTTCGAGGTACTGCAGGCCCGAGTCGCGCAGGACGCCGCCCAGCTGCACCTCGTTGACCCCGCCTGCTCGCCGATACAGCGGTGCCAGCTTGGCCTCGAGGCTCGGCACTCGCGACGGCGGTACTGACCGGCCAGCGTGTACTCACCTTCGGTGGTCACCGGAGCAAAAGTGCCGAACGCGCTCAGGTTGCGCAGCGTCCACGGCGCGAGCACGACCACGAACGCGAGCAGGACCGCGCCGAGCGAGCGCCATCGTGCCCTCCGGCCACCGACCGAGGCCACAACCGCCGCCAGCGCGACCAGCGCCAGCGCGAACGCGAGCTCGACGGGGAGGAAGCGGGACTCGGACAGCAGGCTTGGGTTGAGCGCCACCAGCGGCGGGAACACCGCCGCCAGCGCACCTGCGATCAGCCCTGCACGCACCCCTGCGACGCGCGCGCGAGACCGGACAGCAGCACGACTCGTGAGCACGCCGAGAAGTGGCTCCGAGCGCGCGGCCGGCCAGGGGATGGACGCCCACCAGCCAGTACGCGCCGCCGAGCAGGAACGGGTAGGCAGGCGCGCGAAACGCCGAGGGCGTCCCCGGCGAGGCGATGACCGTCGTCGGGAAGCCGTGGCCGGCGGCGATCGAGACCGCGTGATGCTGGTAGTCGACCGGATCACCGAACGGGATGAAGTGGGGCGTGAGGAGGATGATCGCCACCCGTGCCGCGCTCGCCACCAACGCGATCCACAAGCGCCCGTGGCGCCAGGCGGGCTCGCGCGCGTCGCCTTGCCGCCACCTCAAGCGACGAAGCCGCGTACCACGGCGCGCGATCCCTTCCACTTCCCCGATCCGCGAGCCGGCAGCTCGAAGCCGGTGCCGAGCTCGACGCGCTCAAAGCCGGCGGCGAGCATGATTCGCTCGATGCTCGCCTCGCTGAGCAGCCACCACCGAAACTCGTCGATGCCGTCGAACTCGGCCAGTGGGCGGCGGCGTCCGAAGCGGAAGCGCTTGACCGGGTTGCAGACGATCGCGCTTCCGCGACACACCGCGTGCAGCCGTTGCACCGCCGTGATCGGATCCTTGAGATGGACCAGCAGGTCGCCGCAGAAGATCAGGTCGAACTGGCCCAGATCGACGTCGAGCTCGTAGACGGAGCGCTCGACTCGCTCTACCCGGGAGCGCAGCGCAGCGTGGGCGAGGCGGAATCGGGCCTCTTTGGTCTGATCGAGGGTGGGCTCGACCCGAGCGCGCCAACGAGCCGGCCAGTCGAGGTCGTCTACCCGTGCGACGTCGGCTGCGATCACCTCGTCAGCGCCGCGACGCTCCATTTCGAAGGCCCAGAAGCCATCCATCGTGCCGACGTCGAGGCAGCGCATCCCAGAGAGGTCATCCGGAAGCAGGTAGCGGTCGACGGCCGGCCGGTGATCGAACATTCCCTCGGTCACGACTCCCTTCGCGAGCTCGATCGTGTGATACCAGCGGTAGCGCGCAACCTTCCGCGCCAGGTGCTCCGGGTCGGCGGTCATCTCGGGCGCACCGGGGCGGGCTGACCGAGCAGGGCTCGCAGATGGGCCCTCAACCATCGCCGACTCTCGGCGCTCGGGCCGCGCCAGCGAGGCTCCACCACCGCGAGCGGAGACATCCACGCCGCCCGCGCGCCCGCGCCGGCGACGTTGATCGCCGCGGTCGCCAGCATGCGGGTGGCTCCGCGCCTGCGCCCTAGCATCGCGTAGGTCTCGGCCAGGAAACGGCTCGCCTGCTCGTCTCCGAATGCCACCGCGGTCGCCGCGCCGGACTCGTGCAGGACGCGCGCCCGCGGCTCGTAGCGCGTGGTCCAGCCGTGCTGGTGCAGTCGCCAGCCCAGATCCAGGTCCTCCGCGTACATCCATTGCCGCCCGTCGAAGCCTCCGACCGCTTCGAAAGCCGCTCGCCTCAGCAGCTGGCATGCTCCGATCGCCCACGGGACTGTCCGCCGGCGCTCGGGATTCCAGTGGCCCTCAAGGCACAGTCGGTCCGCGACCTGCGAGCTGACGCGGTGAAGGCCGAGGTTGAAAGCGAGCGTGAGCGGGACTGTGGGAAACGGATGGACCGAGTGTTGCGTGGCGCCGGTGGGCAGCACGAGTCGCGGCGCTACGCAGCCGACGCGTGGATCCGCGCCGGCCGCGACGAGCGACTTGAGCGCGCCGGCTTGGAGGGCGACGTCGGCGTTGGCGGCGAGCAGCCAGTCGCTCTGGGTCCGGTGGGCGACTGCGTTCACGGCGCAACCGAAGCCCAGGTTGGCGTCTGCGTCGATCACACGCGCCCACGGGGCGGCCGATCGCGCCGCCTGCGCCGAACCGTCCGAGGACGCGTTGTCGACGACCCATACCTGGGCGCTTCCCGCATACACGTCGGATGCGAGCGATTCGAGGCACCGGAGCAACAGGTTCCGCGTGTTCCATGACACCACCGCGACGGTCACCTCCATCGGGACGCTCCACCCATTACGGGCGCTCGGCGGTCTGCACTCCAGACCCGAGCCGTGGTGGGCTTTCGTGGAGGTGCACAGCGCGCCAG
The DNA here is from genome assembly GCA_050997795.1 of Solirubrobacteraceae bacterium. Taxonomy (GTDB): domain Bacteria; phylum Actinomycetota; class Thermoleophilia; order Solirubrobacterales; family Solirubrobacteraceae; genus Palsa-465. The sequence goes on from JBPCQU010000249.1 coordinate 2,981, forward strand.
TATGCCGTACATATCATGAGAGGCCGCGATGCCGACGCCCCTTCGAGTTCTCGCCGTCGGCAACGTTTATCCGCCCCACCATCTCGGCGGCTACGAGATCATCTGGCGCGGGGTGATGCGACACCTGCGCCGGGAAGGTCACCTGGCGCGGGTTCTCACCACCGGCTACAGGCGACCAGAGGTGGCACCCGACGCCCCCGAGGACCCGGACGTGCATCGCGAGCTCGACTGGTACTGGCGTGATCACGAGTGGCGCTCGATGGGTGCCCTGGAGCGTCTGCGCCTCGAGCGGCGCAACGCGGCGTTTTTTGACCGTAATCTCACCGAGTTCCGCCCCCACGTGATCACCTGGTGGCCGGTTGGCGGGATGTCACTCGGTCTGATCGAACGAGCGCGCCGAGCGGGCGTACCCGCCCTGCTGTTCGTGCTGGACTACTGGCTCAGCTATGGCCCGGAGCACGACCTCTGGACGCGGATGTGGTCGCGCCTGCCGCTCGTTGCCGCGGCGGCCGACCGGCTCACAGGTCTTCCCACGCGGGTGGATTACGCGGCCGCCGGCCGGTGGGTGTTCTGCTCGCGCACGATGCGCGAGCACACGCTCGCCTTGGTGCCGCGCATCGCCGACAGCGTGGTCCTGTCGCCTGGCGTGGAGAACGCCTACCTCCGGGTCCCGCGCGAGCGTCAGCTCCCTCCGTGGCGGTATCGGCTGCTGTACGCCGGACGCGTCGTCGAGCCGAAGGGTGTTCAGACGGCGATCGAGAGCTTGGCGCTGCTTCCGCGTGAGGCGACGCTGCGCATCGTCGGTGAGGGCGATCTGCCCTACCGGCGACGGCTGGAGCAGCTGGCCGCGCGCCTACGCGTCACGGACCGGGTGCGGTTCGAGCCCCCGCGCCCACGCGAGGAGCTTCCGCACGTCTACCGCAGCGCGGACGCGATCGTGTTCCCCGTTCAGTGGCCCGAGCCGTGGGGCCTGGTACCGCTCGAGGCGATGGCACTCGGGCGGCCGGTACTCGCCACAGGCCGCGGCGGCTCGGGCGACTACCTCGTCGACGGCGCCAACTCGTTGCTGTTCGAAGCCGGAAACCCGGCGGGACTGGCGGCGGCGCTGCGCACCCTGGCGCAGGATCCCGAGCTGCGGGAGCGATTGCGCCTCGGAGGCTTCCAGACCGCCGCCCGTCACGGCGAGGATCGGTTCAACCGCAGCGCGCTCGCCGAGATCGAAGCCGCGGCGGCGCGCGGTCGGGGCGGACCCACGAGCTAAAGCCCAGACCGCATCCGCCGCGCCCGAACCAGGCAGAACTGCGTCCGTTCGCCGAGCACCCGCTCGAGCTCGAGCGAGCTCCGTCGCGCCGTCTCGCGCAGTTCGTCCAGATCGACCGCAGACCCGAGCCACGCCGGATCGTCCCGGCCTCGAGGCGCACGCCCCGCTGCCCCTGCAAACCTCGCGAGCTGTGATCTCACTCCCCGGCGCCGGCGGTGCACTCGCGCGTCGTTGGAGATCTGAAACGCGGCCCAGCCCCCCGGCTTCAGGACGCGCCCCATCTCACTGACGTACCCGAGCGTGATCCGGGGATCGGGAATGTGCTGAAAGACGACGTGCGACAGGCACCCGTCGACGCTCGCGTCGGCGATCGGACGCAGGCTGGCTCCGTCGCCGACGATCCAGTCGATGTTGTGCAGCGCGCCGTGGTGGCGGCGAGCCAGATCGATCATCTCGCTCGACACGTCGAGCGCCTCGACGCGGCGCGCGCGGAGCGCGATCACGCGGGTCAGGCGACCGACCCCACATCCGATCTCGAGCACCACGTCGGACGGAGCGATCCGCACCTCGAGCGCTCGCAGGAGCCGATCCAGATCGCGCTCTCCGTCTGACCAGAAGAGGCCCAGCTCGGAGTCGCGATAGGACCGCCGGTCATCGACGAAGAAGAACGCTTCCTCCCGCGCGCGCCGGTTCCAGAACTCCCTCATATGGGCCTGACTCACCCTCCCCACGCTACCGGCTGGTCAGCGCCCGCACGGCTTGGCTAGCATGCGCGGCCGGTGCTGAGCGAGCCGGTGAGCAAACCGTCGGTCGCGGTGGCGATCCCGGTCTACAACGAGGCGGACGGCATCGCCGGCTTCCTGACGGAGATCGACGGCGCGCTGCACCCG